>USLP01000188.1 GCA_900555525.1 uncultured Eubacteriales bacterium | reverse complement strand
TTTCGATAAAGCCGCACGTGTTTTCGGTCTGCCTTACCCGGGCGGAGTGAAGCTTGATAAGGCTTCAAAAACGGGCGACCGAACAAAAGTGAAATTTACAAAGCCGAAGATGGGCGATACCGACGATTTTTCGTTCAGCGGTATAAAAACAGCGGTAAATTGCTATATTAATAAAATAATAACAAAACCGATAACCGAATATAAAGATGATGAATTTTTGACAACGGAGCCGTTTTCGGGGCTTGGCATAAGAGTTGCGGCAGGCGGAATAACAAAAGCGGACGTTATGGCTTCGTTTTCCGAGGCTATGGCGGATATGCTAACAAAACCGTTTTTTAAGCTTGCAAAAGAGAAAAATATCCAAAGAGTTTGCATGGCGGGCGGCGTCAGCGCAAATTCGTATCTTCGTGAAAAATTCTTTAAGCTTGCGGAAGAAAACGGACTTTATGCCGTTTGTCCTCCGCTTAACCTCTGCGGGGACAATGCGGCTATGATAGGCAGTCATGCGTTTTACGAATACGAGCAGGGCAATTTTGCGGATTACAGTCTTAATGCCCGACCGTATGTTATGTTATAATTGGAAAGGAATGGTTATAAAGATGAAACAAATCAAACCCAATAAAAACACAAATATTTATATTTTACCGTCGCAGAAGTTTAAAACCTTTTGTGTGGATTTGAAATTTTTTGTAAAAATGGATAAGGAAACGGCGGCTTTAAATGCTGTTTTTCCTTTTGTTATGCGTTCGGGAAGCGAAAAATACCCCACAAGCGTCGAGGTGGGAAAGTGTCTTGAAAATTGCTACGGCGGAATATTTGACGCAGGAGTGCGCAAAAAAGGAGATATTCAGGAAATTGAATTTTTCTTTGAATTTGTTGCGCCCGATTATTCGGACGAAAATCAAATAGAAAACTGCACGGCGTTTATAAAAGAAATGCTTTTAAATCCGCTTGTTGAAAACGGAGCTTTTTCGGAGAAATATACCGAAATCGAAAAAAACAACCTTATAGACTATATCGAGGGAATAATAAACGATAAAAAAGAATATACGGCGGTAAGACTTATAGAGGAAATGTTTAAGGGCGAGCCGTACGGACTGTACGAATCGGGTACGAAAGAGGACGTGGAAAAAATCACGGCGCAAAAGCTTTTCGAACAGTATAAAAAAGTCATTTATTCCGCGCCGCTTTCAATTTTCATAAGCGGAAACGCAGACGGCGAAAAAATCGCCGAAGGCTTAAAATCGCTTACAGCGTATGAAAGAGAGAACATACCGACGAGCAAGCTTTACGAAAAGCATAACGAAAAGCCTGTCTGCGTTACGGAAAAGGCGGATACCGTTCAGGGGAAATTCGGTCTCGGCTTTAAAACCGGAGTAAAAGCCGACAGCGAGGATTATTTCAAGCTTACGCTTTTAAACGGTGTTTTCGGTTCGGGTCCCACATCAAAGCTTTTTATGAACGTTAGAGAAAAAATGTCGCTCTGCTACTATGTTTATTCGCGTCTTAACCGCTTAAAGGGTATAATGACGGTATTCATCGGATGCGACAGAGAAAATTTCCGTAAAGCGTACGATGAAATTTTTAATCAGCTCAATATGTGCCGAAACGGCGATATAACGGACGAAGAAATCGCAAACGCAAAGAATTTCCTTAGAAGCGTGCTTAAACAGACGAATGACAGCCAAAGAAGCCTTACGGAATATTATACCACGGGAATGCTTGCGGGGCTTTGCGTATCTACCGAAGAATATATCGAAAAAATCGAAAATTGTACAAAAGAAGATATTGTGCGCCTTGCTTCCGCAATAGAATTGGAAGCGGAGTTTTATTTGGGATAAGGAGTGAGCGGAATATGAATTTTTCAAAAGAATATAACGAAAAAATAAACGAAACGCTTTTTCACGGCGTAACGAGCAGCGGACTTAACGTTTTTGTTCTGCCGAAAAAAGGCTTTTCAAAAAAATATGCGGTTTATGCCGTGAATTTCGGTTCATGCAATATTTCTTACAGCGTAAACGGAAAAAAATATCACGACCCGCTCGGCGTCGCTCACTTTCTGGAGCATAAGCTTTTCGAGCTTCCCGACGGAAGAAACGCTTTTGACCTTTTTGCAAATACGGGAGCGAGCGCAAATGCGTTTACCTCTCATAATATGACAGCATACCTTTTTTCTGCCGCCGATAAATTCAGCGAAAGCTTGGAAATACTGCTTTCATACGTAAACGACCCGTATTTTACGGACGAGAACGTTGCAAAGGAGCAGGGCATTATCGCACAGGAAATAAAAATGTATGACGATGACCCCGAATGGAGGCTTTTTAACGATGCACTTAACTGCCTCTATGAAAACAATACCGTTAAAGACGATATCGCAGGCAGTGTCGAATCAATTTCGCATATAACGAAGGACGTCCTTTATAACACGTATAACACCTTCTACCGTCCCGAAAATATGGTGCTTTTCGTTATCGGAGACGTAGACGAAAACGAAGTGGGGGCTTTGGCGGAAAAATATGCCCGTCCCCGTGAAAAAGCGGAGGTAATACGAGATTCATATACGGAAAAAGACGAGGTCAAAAGCAAATACAGCGAAAAGAAAATGGACGTTTCGTGCGACAATTTCATATTGTCGTTTAAGGATAACACCCCCACGCTTAAGGGCGAAGAGCTTCTTATAAAAAATATAGAAACGGCTCTTATATTAAAGCTTATGTTTTCACGCTCGTCAAAGCTTTATAACGACCTTTACGAAAACGGAATCATAAACAGCTCGTTTTCGTACGATACGCTTCATGACGAAGGCTATTCCTGCGTTATGCTCGGCGGCGAAGCGAAGGACGTTTCCAAAACCGTTGACGCGCTTTTGAAAGGCATAGAGGACGCAAAGAAAAACGGATTTGAAAAAGAAGATTTCGAGCGTGTCAAAAAATCCTCGTTAGGCAGACAGATTATGGCGTACAATTCGATTGAAAGCGTTGCAAACAGCTTCTGCGCCAACTATTTTTCGGGCATAGGAGCGTTCGATTTTGTTTCGGCATTCTCCAAAGTAACGAACGAGTCGGTTCATAAGCGCATTTTTGAAATTTTCGGCGATAACCATGCCGTTTCGGTAATAAAACCGCTAGAAAAATAAATCCGAAAGGAAAATTTTTATATGAATTATTGGACACAGTTAAGCTGTGAGTTTGCACAGCAAAGGAATTATCTTGATGAGCTTTACAGGATATACCCTATAATTTCAAATTTAAGACGTGAAATCTCGGAAAATAAAATCGGGAAAATCAAATCAGCATTCGATTTAAGAGAAAACTCGAAGCTTATAAAGGAGCTTCTTGGGTTGAAGCTTTTTCCCGTTAAGGATTCATATGTTGCATTTTTAAAATGTGATAAAACCGCTATCGAAAGAAATCCCAATACAGTCAACCGTATTGCGGGAAACTTGTACCAACTGGGATTTGAGCAGATTATTGACAACTGTACTCAGCCGAAAGAATCCAACAGACAAATGGGACCTATGTTTAAACGCTGGATAGACGGCGGAGCTTTGGGAGCCCGTATAATAAAAGACGAAGAAGAATTTTTGAATTGCAATGAAAATTGTATACTCAATATAGGAGATACGGCGATGAAAAATTTCGCAGAAAGATATCTGGGCTACAGACGTGATAAGGGGCTTGACTTTATTGCAAGATTTAATGGTATTTACGTAATAGCGGAAGCTAAATTTATTACGGACTTCGGCGGTCATCAAACGGGGCAGTTTGATGACGCCGTAAATACGCTTCAATCAACATTTGAAGAGAAAATTGTTGAAAACCAAGTTATTGCAATTTCAATTATGGACGGAGTTATTTACATAAAAAACAAAAGGAAGTTTTATAAATATCTTAAAGAAAATCCCGATAAAATAATCTTGTCGGCGCTTTTTTTTAAAGAAATTTTTTTTTTTTTTTATTTTTTTTTTTTTTTTTTTTTTTTTTTTTTTTT
>USLP01000187.1 GCA_900555525.1 uncultured Eubacteriales bacterium | reverse complement strand
CATCTGCGCGAACGCCGCGCCGAACAGCCCCGCCCCGACGACGAGATAATCATACTTCATATTCTCATTCTCCTTGTGGATGATACTTTCAGGTAATTCGCAATTCGCCGATACCCCGGCTTTGCTTCCTTTCCTGATTTTGGCGTTGGTGGATTGCAGTCTGCACGCAGCGGCGGATGAGGTCGTTCCCCCGCCATTGCTCATTAACAATCAGTTAAACCCATAAATTTTCCGCGTCACCTTATACCCTGCCAGCGCAATCCGCCGTCCGCCTTTTCCGGGCAGGTGCAGCACATGCCCCATCAGCCCGTGGCGCAGTTTCTTGTAAACATACGGGTTTTCTTCGCGAATGAACTTCCACAGCTCGTCCTTCTTCTGCTTGTTCTCCGCCGTACCGCTCTTGAGCAGCAGAATCGACGAAACCGTCGTCACAATTTCCAGATAGCGCCGCATGTACGCCTGCTTGCGCTTGTTCGTCACCTTGCTTTTTCGATAGCCTTGCGTTTCAATAAAAGAAAGCTTGTATCCGCACTTAACAGCCGCAGTCTGTTTTACTGCACTGTTGTGTTAATTTCCATATTGTATCTGATACCGGCTGTACACAATGCGATGAACCTTAAAAGTAAATTCTATGACGTAGAAATAAACAAAGTATGTGCAGACAAATTCGTAAAGGCTGGTTTGCTTGCAGATTTTCACGTGGGTGCCGGAGCAACAAAATATGAACTTGACCAAATGGTCGAATTGATAAATGCAGAAAACCCCGATGTTATATTTATTGCCGGCGATATAGCCGACTCGTCTTCTTCCGTATCCGATTTGGAATATATGGGAAAATCGCTCAAAGCTCTGAACTCACGATACGGAATTTATTATGCCGAAGGTAATCACGAAAGAGAATCCCGTATTGATCCCGAACCGTATCTCGAAAATGCCGGCGTTATAATTCTTAAAGATGAGGGAATCTGCCTTAAAAACGAACTTAATATTATCGGCAGGAGAAACGAAATTAAAAAAAGTGTGCCAAGCATTATGAGAGAAAGCGGACTTGACAGCAAGAATCCGACTGTTGTTATTCAGCATAAACCAAAAAGACTGCATAAGCTCATTGGTCAATGCGATTTGGTTTTGAGCGGACACACGCACGGTTATCCTTTCCCTTTTCTCGGACTGCGCGAGCCTCTTGTTAACACTCTCTGCAGCGGTCACAGAATAATCGGAGATACACTCGACGCCATTGTAACAACCGGTGTTTCACAGTGGGGATACAGAGGAAAATGGCCGTCGCAAAGCGAAATTGCCGTAATAAACATAAACTTTACCGGGGTGAACGAATGATGATAACAACGAGAACTCATACTGTCAAATCAATTGCGGCACACAGCATTCATATGGTTGTATTGCTGATATTTGCCGTAATTTCAACACATAGCTTTTTCTACAATCTGAAATACATACAGGGAACGGAAAATATAATCATCGAAATTATAACAGCGTCGCTTGCCACTTTGCTTTGGGGTGTTTTATATTTTGAAGTTCGTGCGCTTACCGCCGTACTTTATGCCGATAATAGCGGTATCGGTATCAGACGTTTCGGCAAAACGAAAGTTTATCTTAAATGGAGCGACATCTGCGAAATAGGCGTAGGCAAGATTCCCGCTCCATACGGATATGCGGAAAGAGTATATTTATCAAGCAAAAAAGTAAGCGACAGCGAAAAAAATGATTTAATTACCATTCGGTTTCATACAGTGTATTTTTCATATATTCCTATGGATTTTGCCGATATGATACAAAGAAAGTGTAATTTATCACTCCCGTCCAAGACAGAAAGGAAATACTGTAATGAAAGAAAAAATAAATAAAAACACATATTTTTTTATTGTAATTATTGTTTGCATTGCGTTCGTGCAGATTGTATGGAAGCTCTTGACATCATTTTTTCCTGATATACCGGTCGAATACTCCTCTCGTTTTATCGAAGCTTCTATGGGCGCCGCTGCATTTTTCTTATGTAAAACAACAAATTTTGTCCAGCCGTGGCTTGGTATTAGAGTTGAAAAAGGTAATAGGCGAAAAACTGTTATAACATGCGTGCTTATTGCCGCAGGGATAACGGCATTCTATATTACAACAAGGCTTATACTGCAAAATTTCATCCCGGAAATCGCAGCAAGACCCTTTTTCAAAACATATATTGACGTAAAACTGAGGAAAATTTATCTCTTTGCGGTAATTGTGCAGGAACTTCTATCAAAAGGCGTTCTTCAGCACGGAATGGAAACAGCATTGCCGAAAGAAAAATATAAAACGGCAATTCTTGTTACAGCTGCAATTTTTGGTATGCTCCACATACATACATCGCCGTATTATATTATAGGTGCAATGGGACTTGCTGTGGTTTCGGGAATCATATATCACAAGCAAAGCAATATTTGGGCGTCTGTCACTCTGCACTTCTTTCTCGCATTTTTACCGAGATGTTTTGGGTTAAAATAGCGTTCGGGGTTGAATAAAAGAAAGAATTATGTTATAATATTTACAACATAGGTTATCAAACACTCCCGTGTTTGTAATTGATGTAAATATTGAAACGGTGTGTAGAAAATCGATTTACGGTTTGCATTTATGTTATAATTTATCATGAAGAAATGGAGGTAAATGAAATGAATTATGAGATGTCACAGCTTAATGTGTGCCTTTTCATCTTCTCAATTACAGTAATATTATTTATTTTCGTAGGTGCACTCAGTGACATAAAAAAGCACGCTTCTTTTATGAAGTGCTTTGTGTGCCTGCTTGCGGCAGACATTTTAATGCAGCTTGGCGAACTTGGGATTTGGCTTTTTGAACACAAACTCAAAATGACTGCCATATTAAATATAAGCTCGTTTATGTCTTTCGGTTTCGGATATATTATGGCGGCACTTTACGGATACTGCCTGATTGGATTTATAGAAAGCAAGAATGGCGAAAAAATTTCAAACATTCCGGTACTGATTATGGCAGTTTTTTGCGGCATAATGATTTTCGCCTCTGCAATTTCGATATGGAACGGAATGTTCTTTTCCATCACCGAAAACGGCGGTTTTGTTGAAGGACCTCTTTATCCGATAACAAGACTGTTTGATAAGCTATGTATTGCATTTGAAACTCTGCTTGTTATTTGGTATCGTAAAAAACTCGGATTAAAGGATGTTGTGCTGCTTCTTTCGTTCAGTATTCTCCCGATACTGGGCATGGCACTTCAAATGTATTGGGATCCGACTCCGCAATATCTTGCAACAACACTTTCGCTGGTTATTATATACGTGCTGTTTCACAGCGAAATCACAAGCCGGCTTGCAAAAGCGGAGATAAGTCTTGCACAAAGCCGCATTGCGATTATGCTTTCGCAGATACAACCGCATTTTTTGTATAATGTTATATCTTCCATACAGGAGCTGTGCAACACAGACTCCGAAAAAGCTCGCAAAGCACTCGGCGAATTTGCGGAATATTTAAGAGGAAATATGGACTCGCTTACCGATACCGCACCGATTCATTTTACCCGTGAAATGGCACATGTTGAAAATTATCTAAAACTTGAAAAGATGCGTTTTGGCGATGAGCTGAATATTATTCTTGATATAAAGGAACAAGATTTTTTTCTCCCGTCACTTACAATTCAGCCGCTTGTGGAAAATGCGGTCAAGCACGGCATAGGAGAAAAAGAGGACGGCGGAACGCTTTCAATATCCACATATAAAGAGGATAAATACATTATCATTGAAATTTGCGATTACGGCATAGGCTTTGATACGGAAAATACGAATTTTAAAGGTAACGGTAAATCACATATCGGTATAGCAAATATAAGAACGAGGCTAAGCCAGCTTCCCGGATGCAGTCTTGATATAAAAAGCACTCCGGGCAAAGGAACAAAAGCGGTAATAAAAATTAACACAGAAAAGAGGCGTGAAAGAAAATGAATATTATACAGTTAAAGAAATTATGAAACAAACAGG
>USLP01000186.1 GCA_900555525.1 uncultured Eubacteriales bacterium | reverse complement strand
CCCGCCGTTGTCTTAAAGCCGAGCGCGTCTGTGGGTCTGCCCGAAACGCTGTCCTCCTTTATGCGTACATACTGTTTTTTATATTTAAGGCGCATAAGCTCTTTTACGGGATAGGTCGAAAAGTTGACCTCAATCCCTGCCAAAGCCTCGTTGTAATACATTCCCAGGCAGTATATCTGACGTGCGTATATGTCCTCGTCAAGCCTGCTTTTTAAGACTGCCGCCTGTACTCCCGTAGCATTGTTTATGACCTGTGCCGTAAAGCGGTCTGTGCCTTCGCCCGCAGTATCTCCGCCTATAACGTACGGTACTCCCGTTTTCGGCATTTCATAAAGTTTTATGTAGCCATCCTCATCGTCAAAAAAGGTAATATTGGATATTCTGCCGTCTTTTTCGGTATATTTGAAATACCCTGTTTTTACGGGAGGTGAAAGCGTGCTTATTCGCTTTTGAATATTTTCGGCGCAAAATACGGTCTTGCCGTAAACTCCCCATACGCCCATGCAGTAAACGCTGTAATAATACGGGTCTGTGATTTTGTAGCTTTCCAAAAGCTCCTTGTAATCCTTATCCAAAAAGGCATTATCCTTATATGTAGTATGGCATATATAGATATCCTTGCTTTTCCTGTCGAAAAACCGCTTTTTAAGCCAGTGATTTACGTCAATCGGATTAAAGGATATTACTATCTGTTTTTTTGCGCCTTTTCCCCTAAGCCTTACATCAAGCTGATTAAAATCCTGCTCGGACGTTATTTCGGAAGCCTCCTCCGCCCATATGTCCGTAAGCTCTCCCTTTGGAAATGTAACGGATTTAAGCTTTTCGGAATCGTCCAGCCCCTTGAATATTACCGTGTTTCCGTTGAGTGTACAGCGGATTTTCGGTTCAGAATCATAGCATTTGAAATATTTTTCAAGATTCCATTTTCCTATAACCTGCTTAAGAAGCGAATATGTGCTTATTCTGTTTGTGTTTGCATACGCTCTCACAACGAGAAGATTACACGTTTTGCACTCCAAAAGCTTAATTATGTACCGCTGCGCTATGAAATACGATTTTCCGCTTCCCGCGCCGCCGTAGAAAACCAAATACCGGTTATCCGCATAAAGCGAGGGAAGATATACGCTGTTAAATGCCTTTTTCGGAATTTGCACGCAAAGCTCATTCATCGGTTATCATCACCCTTATAATACCGCTTCCCTCGGTTTCGGAATTGCTTTCCTCAACCGTTTGGCGTATCAGCTCAAACGCTTTTATGTCTCCGCTTAACGCTTTTTTCAGCTGAACCATCGCCATTGCGTCATAAACGGAAATTCTTTTTCCCGTTCTTCCGACGCAGTCTCCCAGTTCATCTGCAAGACTTTCGGGAATACGTTCTTTCAAAAGTCTGCCGAATATTTCTTTGAAATTCTTGCTTTTTATCTCTCCTCACCTCCTGTGCCCCTATTATAAGCCATTTTTAGTCCGTTCTCACACCAACTTTTGGCAAAAAATCAAAAAAATTCATAAAATCCGCATATATCAAGGCTTTTTTCTGCGAAAAAATTTATTTTTACTCATTTTTGGGATATAAATAAAAAGAGTTTTCCACAGAAAATGTGGAAAACTTCGTATATCCGTTATGAAAATTCATATAATATATGTAATGGAAAAAGTATATGCGCCAACGGTTTTCAAATTCCCTCGAAAATTATAAAAATTTTTTTCAAAAAAAGCTTGACAAAGCGAAATAACTATGATATAATATGCAAGTCGAATTTGATGACGTTGTATCGAATAATGAAATTATTTGAAAAATATGTAAAAAAGTCTTGACAATTTCATTTTCCTGTGATATAATATCATGGTATGAAAGACGTCAACGATGCCTTAGGCTGAGAATGCGCTGGTGTAGCTCAATTGGTAGAGCAGCTGATTTGTAATCAGCAGGTCGCGGGTTCGAGTCCCATCACCAGCTCCATTAATTTTGTAACTTGTATATAATAAGTTGCGAATGCGGGGGGGTTCCCGAGTGGCCAAAGGGGGCAGACTGTAAATCTGTTGCGTCTCGCTTCGATGGTTCGAATCCATCTCCCCCCACCAAAATGCACTCGCAAGAGTGCATTTTTGCTTTTTACGGAATAAGCTCCGATTTGTGTTTTGATATTTTGATTTTGTCAATGAGGACAGCCGCTAAAGAGCGCACCATGCACTCAATCCGAGTGCTTTTTTTGTATCAGACAAAATGGCATAACTCTTTTTGAAAGGAAATAAAAACGTGATAAAACTTTTTTTAAAAACACTATTTAAAATTCTCGGTATTGCTCTTGCGGTATTCGTTGTTGTGGGAGGTATCGGAATCGCATGGAATTATATTGCTCCCAACAACAGTTTTTCGGGAGTTATCGACGATATCGAGGACGACAGAATAAACGTTCTCCTTTTGGCAACAGATTCGGGCGAACTTCTTACCGATACAATAATGCTTGCGTCGGTGAATACAACCGCCAAGAAAATAAATATACTTTCGTTTCCGAGAGATACCCTTGTAAAATATAAGGGCAGTACGGTTATGATAAATTCGCTTTACGGCAGAGGCAAAGAGGGCGAGCGCCATATGGAGGTTGTCAATATGGTAAAGGAAATGACGGGACTTCCCGTGAATTACTATGTTGTTATCCACCCCGACGGTTTCAGAAACGTTGTTGACGCTTTGGGCGGAGTTTACATAGACGTTCCGCAGGATATGAACCATGACGATAATACCCCGGGACGTGAGCTTCACATTCACCTAAAGAAAGGCTATCAGCTTTTGGACGGCGACAAAGCGGAGCAGTATACGAGATTCCGCGGATATCCCACAGCGGATTTGGGCAGAATCGAAGCACAGCAGAATTTCATGCGTGAAATGTTCAAGCAGAAAGTCAATCCCGGAATCGTTTGGAAAGCAAGAGGTCTTTATAAGGCGATTTCGAAAAATATAGATACAAACTTTTCTGTTTCATCTGTACCGCAGATGGCAAAAATCATAACAAGCTTTTCAGAAAACAGCGTTCATACATACACACTTCCGGGACACGGACAAAATAACAGAATCGTTTGGGAAAAAGATAAAACCAAAGAGCTTATTGACGATGTATTTTTGTCAAACGAGGAAGACGTTGAAAGCGGAAGCAGTGATGAATAAAGCCCCACGAGGTATAAAATATGGACTTGTTTATTAAGATACTTAAAAGAATATTCTGCGTACTGCTTTGTATATGTGCCATAGGCGGCGGAGTACTTCTGGCAAAAACATATATTGAACCGCTTGCAAACGTTGAAACGGAGTCGGTAAAAAAGGTTGAAAACGGCAGAATCAACATTCTTCTTTTGGCAACTGATAAAGGCGGACTTCTTACAGATACGATAATGCTTGCTTCGATAGATACGAAGCGTGAACTTATAAACGTTATGTCAGTACCGAGAGATACGAGAGTAACGATAGGAAGCACGCAGAATAACAAGATAAATTCCGTTTATGCTCATGCAAAGGAGGGACAGCGTGTTGACGCCGTCATAAAAAAACTTAATGAGCTTACGGGACTTCCGATTAACTATTATGCGGTTATCCACCCCGACGGTTTCCGCAATGTAATAGATATTTTGGGCGGCGTTTATATAGACGTTCCGCAGAGAATGAAATATTCCGACCCCACACAGGGTCTGTATATAGATTTACAGCCCGGCTATCAGCTTTTGGACGGCGATAAGGCGGAGCAGTTTACGAGATTCCGTTCGTATCCCACGGGAGACTTGGGCAGAATCGAAGCGCAGCAGCTTTTTGAGAAGGCCTGTCACCGCGAGCGGCGAATCGTCCTGCCAAACGTTTTCCGCGTCCTGCGCGGCGTCGCCGTTTGGCGTTTCACCCGAGGCGTCGCTCTCCGCCGGGGTCTCCCCCTCGATCTGCGGGACATCCCCCTGCGGTGTCTGCGATTCGGTATCAAACCACTCCTCCACGCTCTTTTCAAGGCGCGGCATCAGCATGTC
>USLP01000185.1 GCA_900555525.1 uncultured Eubacteriales bacterium | reverse complement strand
TATTAACAGCCTCCGATTTATAATTCGGGTTATCCCGTAGCTCCTTATCCATTGCCGAGATTACCCCGTCGTCATTTAAAATTATGCCGTCAAGCATAAATTTCTCCGCGGCGGCTTTTCTGATTTCTTCGGGCGCGGGGGTATTTTCAAAGCGTGTAAGCGAATGGTCAAAAGCCATATACAGCGCCGCCCCGGGAAGAATTTCGCCTGCAAAATCAAGATATTCTCCGCCGTTTTTCACCAATGCGTCAAGATATGTGAGAAGCTGAAGCTGTATGCCCTCCTTGACAAGCGAAAAATCTATGCTCTTTTTTGAGGATTTATAATCAATTATTCTTACATAAAGCCTGTCCGAATCCTTATCAAACCAGCCGTCCGCCCTGTCGATACGTCCGTAAATTTCAACGACCGAACCGTCGGAAAGCGATATTGCAAGCGGAGAAACGCCGTTTTCGTCTACGGGAATTTCATAGCCGAGCGGTGTAAAGCTTCCGCTTAAGAAATGCTCTTTTATATACATTATAGCCTTTGAGGCGGTTTTTGAAATTTTGCCTGCAAGATATTTCGTTCTGGGATTGAACATATTAAGCTTCGGGAAGTTTTCGCTTATTTCATGATATGCAGACTTTTTCGCCTCGGATATTGCGAAATCCTCCGTAACCTCGCTCCAATCCATGCCGTTTTCGGCAAGCTTTTTTGAAAATCTGTCTATTATGTTATGAACGAGCGTTCCCGTTTTTGCAAAGTCATAGCTTGCCGTTTCGGGTTCGTTTACCCGAAGAAGATATTTAAGAAAATACGAATAACCGCATTTTCTGTATGTTTCAAGCCTTGAAACGGACGTTGCAAGCTTTTTTTGATATTTTGAATCCATTATCCTTTTGGGAAGAATTTTTTTTGTATCGAAATAGTTTTCTTCTTTCGTCAGCTTTATATCGTCCATAAGTCCGTCCTTTGTTTCGCGGACTTTTTTCATTATGGGAGAAACGTCCTCCGCCATTTGCGACACGGCGATTTGCGCCGCCTCCTTTATGCTTACATATTCGCAGTCAAACATTTCGGTGGGAGGCGCTTTTCTCTCAAATCTGTTCCACATAAAAGACGGCGTAAGTTCCGCTCCCTCATCGGTAAATCTGCTTTTTGAAACAAAAAGCGTATCTTCTGCCATAGTGCAGGTTCTGTAAAATGACAAAAGAGAAGAATTATTGCGCCAAAGCGCCGTGGGAAGCGCCGTTCCCGTGGTTTCCTCGATAAGCCGTCTGTCGGAATCCGTGAGAAATCCCGTAGTTTCATTCGTTTTCGGGGTAACGGAATCGTTAAGACCCAGTATAAAGACATATTTTTTCATGCCTGTTCTTCCGCGCTCCGTATCGGAAACGGTTACGCAGTCGATAAGGTTCGGAAGCTTTCCCGTTTTGTATACGCCTGCCGACTGTGAGAGAAGCTCAAACCATTCCTTTGGGGTCATTTCCTCCGCAGAATTTATGCGCTCTATATTTTTTACGGCTTTTATCATCATATTATATGCCGAAACGGCATTGGGTACAATTTCGTTATCCGCAGAAGTATCCGAAAGCTTTTTCAGGCATTCTTCAATGCGCAACGAATGTATAAACGAAAAGAAACATTCCGTATACATTTCCGCCCGATTTTTCTTTTTAAGCGGTGAAAAGCTTTCGCATACGGGAAGAACGAATTTTTTATAAACATAGTCCAAAAGATTTTTTTTGGATATGAGATAGCCGTTTCCTTTTAATGCGACGGACATAGCCGTTTCCCATTTTTCGGGATTTTTTATGCTTTCCTTATCGGGACGGAACGAAGATACAACCGTTTCAAAAAGGCATACCCCCTCCGACACGTCAAAAAGAAAAAGCAGGCTCTTTAAATAGCGGAGCATTTCATCGGTCTTAAAGCCCGACAAATAAAAGGAAAACGCATTCAAAAGTATTCTGCAAACGGGATTTTCCGAAACAGGCGTTTTTCTGTCGTCAAAATACGGAATTTCGCCGTCGTAAAAAAGCGACGCAATTATATCCTCATATGCGGTAATATCGCCCGAAAATACGGCTATATCGTTATAGCTTGCTCCGTTTTTCGTAAGCTCCTTAATTTTATAAAGCACGTGCCGTACTTCGTCGGTGCGTGTTTTTGCGTCGGTCATTACGATATTTTCGGATTTTTCGCAGTCTGCGTCCGTAAATATTTCCAAAAGGCGCTTTTCGTCATTTTGAGCGCATTTCGTATATTTAACGCTCATTTCGGAGTCCTTTGCAAGCTTTTCGATTTCATGCGCAAGCGAGGACGTTAAGAAAAACAAATCACCCTCCGACGTATTTTCGCAGTTATCGCACATAAGCGAAACGCATACGCTTTTTGCATTTTTAAAGAGTGCGTCAAGCACAAGATATTCGCTCTTTGAAAGGTGTATAAAATTATCGATAAATATATGGTAATCCTTATAAAGCTTATGCTCCGAAATATTTTTCGCAAGCCTTAAAAAGCCGTCGTCAAAATCACGGTAATTTTCTTCGGTATACCGCCCGTATTCCTCCATAATAAGCTTCAAATCCGAAAGCTTTCCGCAAAGCAGAGATTCTTTCGGCAGACGTTCTATGGTTTCGCCCAAATCCTCCGCCGTTATGAGGTTTGTTTTGAGTTCCGTCATAATATCCTTAAAAAGCATAACGGAATCGGGAAACGCTCCCCTTTTGAAAAGCGTTTTAAACTCCTTTGCGTTTTTGAGATAAATTTTATACAAAATAAGATTTTTGATTTCTTCCGTTATGTAATCATGCTTTTTTGGGCTTATTTTTTCATTTACGGTCATTGCCATACGCTTGAAATTGATTGTTTCCGTAAGGTGAGAATACTTCTCGCCCATACGGTACAGAACGGTTTTGTCCGCGGAAAACGCATACTGTTCGGGGACGATATACAAAACCTTACCGCCCCCGTCCGTTATTCTCTTCATTTCTTCAAAAATAAAGCTGTCTCTGCCGCTCGGCGTACTGCCGTAAAGAATTTGAGCCGTCCTCATATTACTGCGCCTTTTCTATCGTAATAAGTGTTTTTTCGTCGCCGTTTTCGCTGTATGTAAACTTAACGGAATCGCCGATATTGACAGGGCTGTTCACCAAATCCAAACTGTCTGCGATTTTAAAATGAACGTCCTTGCTTTCAACGAATATAACCGCAAAATTTGAATCGTCCATACCGAGGAACAAGCCTGTTCCCTCTTTTTCTTCGTTTTTGTTTTCGGCTTTGTTTCCGCTTTCCGATACTTTTCCGCCGTCTTCTTTGTTTTCACTGTTATTCGTATCGGTTATTTCCGTATTTGTATTCATGTTTGTGTTTTCGTCTTTATCCTTATTTTTCTTTCCGCAGCCACAGAATATAAGCGATACTGCCGCTATAACCGCTGTGATTTTTATAAATTTTTTCATAGTTTATACCCCCTTATTTTTACATTGATTATACCATTTTTTTTATGCCTTGTCAATGCTTTTTTATATTTTGTTTTTCCTATACTTTATAATTATGGTTATAATAAACAGATTTGCGACAAAATTCTTTATATGGTTATTTATTCTGACAAAAAAACCAAAAAACTCTTGACTTTTTACAAAAATATCAGTATAATTGTATTGATATAATTATACTGATTGGAAGGAGGATAAAAAATGTCCGATACGAAAATTCCCTTATCCACGCAAACCTTAAAAAGACTGCCTGTATATCTGAATTTTCTGAAACAGCTGGACTCGCTCGGCGAAGAATACGCCTCCGCCCCCTTTATAGCAAAGGAGATGGGGCTTAACGAGGTTCAGGTGAGAAAAGACCTTTCCTCCGTATCAACCGAATCGGGCATTCCGAAAAAAGGCTTCTTCATAAAAACTCTTATAAGAGATATGGCGAAGTTTTTGGGATGCGACAAGCAGGAAAATGCCGTAATCGTCGGCGCAGGTCATCTCGGAAAGGCTCTTATGGCATATAACGGCTTTTCGCAGGACG
>USLP01000184.1 GCA_900555525.1 uncultured Eubacteriales bacterium | reverse complement strand
AAACAAAAGCAAGGTTATGACAAGCTGAATGGCAAAAGCTATTCTGTATCCGCCCCGCCAACCGAAATTGCCGGCAATAACAAGCGACAATATATAAGGACTTACGGATACGCCGACTCCGTAAAAGCAGTGCAGAAAACTCATATGTGTTGCCGAATAATGAAGCGCCACATAGTTATTAAGCGCCACATCTATTGCCCCTGCACCTATTCCAAGGATAATTGCCAAAAAGCACATTACCCACAAATTTGGTGCAAAAGAAAAGCCGAGCAAAGCCAAAGCCGTTAAAAGCGTACTGTAAGCGGAAACTTTGTTCGTTCCGAGCCGTGAAATTATTTTTGAACTTATCACACTCGATAGAACGGTACCGCAAGATATAATAATCGTGACAAAACTTCCGAACGAAATCGGCAGTTCAAACTCAGAATATATTGCAGGCCAAGCTGTACCGAAAAGTGAATCGGGTATTCCCAAACCGATAAAGGCGATGTATATTATAATCAGTAATGTTGTTGCCATAAACAGAACTCCCTAAAGCATACAAAATTTTAGTATTATGCAATCATAGCTTTAAGTATTTTAACACAAAAACAGCAAAAAAGCAATCGTTTCCGACTGTTTTCTCCAATTTGCACAATTAAATTATTCGGGCATTTTGCGGCAACAAATGTACAGGCAAAAAATGATCGTTTCGGCTCCTGTGAGACTTCTATACAATAGACCATTTAATTTCTGTTCCTCCTTTGAATTTGAACACTATATTCTCTTTGTACTGTTCGTATTCTTAAATGATTTATTTTCATAACAATTGATAATGCGATATACTTTTCTGATTTTGATGCTGTGGTCTGCACTTTCGATATCAACCGGTAAACAGTTTAAGCACGGCTCAAAAAAAGACGAACACGAATGCTCGCCTTTTTATAACTTTTCTTAATCTTTCAATTATTCTTTTACAACGCTGATACGCTGTCCGATATGATTTCCTTTTTCAATTTCATCAACCATTGCGATTGCGTAGTCTGCGTAGCTTATAACGCTTTCGCCTTTTGAGTTCGGTGTAAAATCTTCGCCGGCAAGAATATATTTTCCGGTTTTTTCGCCATCTGCCCGGAAGTCTGCCGCAGAGCTTAAATAAGTCCATTTAACATCTTTAACGCCTCTCAAATAATCGAGCGCTGTCTGATGTACTGCCGCAAGCGGCTTAAATGAATCGGGGAAGTCCTTGCCGTCAGCAACGGTCAGCGTGTGTTCTTTATTCACATAAAGACTGCCCGCACCGCCGACAATTAAAAGTCTTGTGTCTGTTCCTTTTAAGAGTTCACACAGCTTTTTAACAGCGTTCGGGATAGCGTCCAATGTTTCAGGCGTCCACGCACCGCAGGCATCAACAACTGCGTCAAATCCGCTCAAATCCTCTTTTGTAAGGTCAAACAAATCTTTTACGATTGCTTTTGTCGCTTCCGACTTGTTTTCACCTCTGACAACTGCTGTTACATCAAAACCACAATTGACAGCTTCCTTTGTGATAAGCTGTCCCTCTTTACCGTTTGCACATACTACTGCGATTTTCATATTAAATCAATCCTTTTTTTAAGGTGTCCCTCACTTGTTGACTTTATTATAGCACTGTTTGTTTCGTTTGTAAAGTAAGCACTTTTTTGTGGTATAGTTACCAAAAGGAAACTATCTTGACAAAATCCAATATATTGAGTATAATATAGAATATACGAAACAAGAAGCACGTTAGTTTCTAAATTATACTTTGAGAATGAGGAGGTTCACATATGACAAAGGACTTGCCGGCTTGCCCGGTTGAAACAACGCTTATGCTTATATCCGACCGCTGGAAGGTACTGATTATCCGTGACCTTTTGGAAGGCACCAAACGATTCGGAGAATTAAAGAAATCCGTCGGAAACATTTCTCAAAAGGTACTCACCGCAAATCTTCGTTCAATGGAAGATGCGGGACTTTTAACAAGAAAGGTTTACGCAGAGGTTCCGCCGAGGGTTGAGTACACACTGACCGAAACGGGTTACAGCTTAAAACACGTGCTTGACGCTATGGTTGCGTGGGGGACGGAATAATTTTATATTTAATATCAAAAAAGGTACCCGAATAAAATTTTTTATATTTTTTTCAAAAAATACTTGCAATTTTCATAAATATGTAGTAATATATTGATGTAATAAACAATGGAGGTGTCAAAAATGGCTTACAAAATTTCTGACGATTGCATTAGCTGCGGAGCTTGTGAAGCTGAATGCCCTGTAAACTGCATAAGCGCAGGCGAAGATAAATACGTTATCGACGCAGATGCCTGCATCGATTGCGGTACTTGCGCAGGTGTCTGTCCTGTGGAAGCTCCTAAGGCTGAATAACATTTTTTTGGTTATTCAAAATATTAAAGGATAAAATAAGAACCCCGTTTTTGGGGTTCTTATTTTATATTATCTATGCCTTTTGGCAAGCTTTTTCTGTTTTTGAAATCATAATCAACAGCAGTATAAAGAAAAAGATGAGATACACGGGCATAAGCTTTATACTCACATAATTTGCGATAAGTCCGAAAATCGGCGGCATAAAAGTCGAGCCGACATATGCGCTCGCCATCTGTATTCCTATAATTGCCTGCGAATTTTCCGCTCCGAAATTATACGGTGTTGAATGAATAATACAAGGATAAATAGGCGCACAGCCTAGACCTATTATTACAAAGCCTGCAATCGAAGCCGCTTTAAGCGGTAAGGCTATCAATGCCGTACCCGCCAAAGCTATAAATGTACCTATTCGTATCATCTTGTTATCTCCAAGCCTGTCGGAAACAAATCCCGCAACAAATCTGCCTGCCGTTATACCGATGAAAAACAATGCTCCGAATGCCGCCGCGTCGTTTTTGGAAACGCCTCGTGCGCCCTCCAAAAAACTGCTCGCCCAAAGCATAGCGGTTGCTTCGGCGGCGCAGTATGCCATAAAACCCGTAAGCAAATACGGCACACCCCGTATCTTAAGAGCGCCTTTTATTCCCAAAACTTCCCCGTTTTCTGCGCCTTCCGATTTATTTTTGTTCATGTTCCAAAGCGGAAACGACAAAAGTATAACGAAAAATATCACAAACTGTATGTATGATACGGTTTTATATCCGTTCGTCCATACGCTGTGATTTACAGCATAACTCATAACATATGGGCTTACTATCGTACCGACACCCCAAAAGCAATGAAGCCAGCTCATATGCCTTGAATTGTAATTAAGCGCAACATAATTATTGAGCGCCGCGTCAATCGCCCCTGCACCCAAACCGTAGGGAATCCCCCACAGGCAAAGATGATAAAATTCCGTTGATTTTGAAAATCCGAGCATTGCGGCGGCAGTCCCCCACCGCTGTAACCGCTCCCGTTCCGAATTTTTTCGTAAGACGTTCCGACATAAGCCCCGATATTATAGTACCGCCCGATATAATCATGGTAACGATTCCCATATATGAAAGCGGTACGTTAAACGAACCGTAAATTGTAGGCCATGCAGAACCCAAAAGCGAATCGGGCAGACCCAAGCTTATAAATGCTATATAAATAACAGCCAATAACAATAAGTACATTTTTTATTACCTCAAATTATTTATTTGAAGCCACTTCAAGAGGAGCTCACCCCATGCGTTTGTTCCGTCCGTTTCTTTTGCAAGTCCGAGACCGTGAGGACCGTTTTGGAATATATGAAGCTCAAACGGAATTTTTCTTTTTGAAAGTTCATTTGACAGCATAAGCGAATTTTCCACGGGTACAGCGTCGTCCCCCGCTGTGTGCCATATAAACATAGGCGGTGTGGAGTCGGTTACTCTTTTATGGACGGAAAGCTCGTCCGCTTTAAAATCATAAGTTTTCCCCAAAAGATTCAGCCTGCTTCCCATATGTGTAAAATCCGTCATAGAAACAACAGGATAGCACAAAACCGCAAAATCGGGTTTAAATGGCAGGTTATCAATTTCATCGATATTTTTATATCCCATATCATCA
>USLP01000183.1 GCA_900555525.1 uncultured Eubacteriales bacterium | reverse complement strand
TGCTCCGCAATTATGCTCTTGACAAAATCTATGCTTTCACTTCGGAATATGGGAAAACCCGTACTGTTTTGAAAGGTTATATCCTTTAATGACACCTTGTTAAAATCAGTCTTTACTCTGTCTACAACAAATTTGCGGTCATCAATGGTGAGTTCCGTTCCGATAAGGTTTTCGGCGTTTTCCTCCGGCCCCGGTGTCTGCACTTCCGTTTGCGTTGTTTCTGCTTGCTTCGGCTCGTTTTCCGCTTGCTGTTCCTGTTCGGGTATAACCTTATCTGCCGACAAAAGCCTGTTATATTTCCTGTTTTCATCGGCAATAACAACATCATACCCGGCATAGAGCAGCTTGTTTGCGTATTCGTCAAGAATATGCTTCGGAAAACCGCACATCTTGTATGCGTTACCCTCAATTTGCTTTGAAGTTGAGGTTATACCAAGTATCTGTGCCGCATTTTCCGCATCTTCTCCGTAGCTTTCGTAAAAATCACCGAGAGGAATAAGGGCAACGGTTTTTGAGCCGTTATCATCTTTGTGAAGCTCTGCAAGATATTCGGAAAACGGCTGCTGCGGTTGAGTGTTGATTGCCGTTTCAATTTGTTGCTCCGTTACATATACAAGCTCATCATAATTGAGATTTTGTAAGAATTTTTCCGTTATATTTGATAAATTGTAATAGTATTCCGTATCAACCAAAACATTATCAATATATTTTTCAACGGTAAAATTCTCAAGATTTACATCAACCTGTATAGGAAGCTCATCGTCCGTAACAGTCGTATATGCTATGCCTATTTTTGAAAGGTTTGAAAAATCCGCCGGAGAGCCGTATTCTTCAAGGCAAAATTCATTGATAAGATTTTTTGCGGTTTCAAACTGTTTTTCCCTTCGTTCCTTAGTTATGGCTCTGTATAACGCCATATCATTATCAGTCAGATTATAGTTTTCACTGTAATCAAGACTTAATTCAACCTTGTCAACAAGTTCCTGTCTTTCGTCCTCGCTCATTTCGGCAAGCTGTTCTTCCGGTGTTTCCTCTTTAACCTCCTCAATTCTGTCGATATGCGGAAACAGGTTATATTCGCCGTTTGCATATTGTTCGAGGTCTTGTACCGCTGCTTGCCTTAAAGGATAACTTCTTAAATCAGCCGATGTTTCCGCAAGCAGATTTTTTAAGTCCGTAAGCATTGTCTGTGTTTGGACTTTATTGTTCAGCTTTTGCATTAAAATGTCTTTTGTTTTATAATAATCCGCATCAGACGGGTACGGCATAATTGTATTTTCGTCGGTATCATACATATAGGCTTGACGGATTTTTAGAATAAGCTCCTCTTTTTCATAATTCGGAATATTTTTGATTTCAGACTCATTCAGATAGTTTCGGCTTTTTATGAGCCTGTCAATATGCTTTTCGGCTTCACTCCACGAAATCTGTATTTTTGCATACGGTTTTGTCAAGTCCTCGTGACTGAAGGTTATCCCTTTGGCATCGTGATTTTCGTTGTATAACCCGGTATAGCTGCCGCCCCAGCCGTATTCGTTTTTAAGAAAAGTTATTCTTTCTTTTTTGTCTGTATGTGTATCAAAGAAAGTATATATTCGGTATTTTCCTTCCGAAACACCGCTTCCTCGCTTAAACATATTGTCAATTTCATCTCTTGAAATAAAACGCTCCGGCGGGGTATATGTAAGCTCCTGTGCCGTAAAAGTTTTTCTTGTGATATACAACTCCGCAACAACATTGTTTGTTTTGTGTGGATTATACCATTCATATCTGGTAATATCAAAGTTTTCATCATACAAATCCGACAGCTTTTGCGTAACCGACTTTATCTCGTCCAAGCCTGCGGAAGTTTTCAAGTGTTCGGCTATTTTATCTGTTTCTTCAGGGTATCCTCCGACAAATGAAAACACATCAGCCGTAAAATATTCTTTTAATTCGGGATAATCTTCCGTATTCAAATTACGACGCATTTCCCACACTGCATCCGCAGCCTTTTTACGCTCATATTTATCCATTTGCAAAAGCGTATCTTTGGGTGCAAATCTTCCCAAGTCCAAAAGCTCGTCAATGCGCTTTGCGGCATCTTCCCAAGAAATAAGCTGTGCTGTATTTTTGTTCGCACTATCGCCATAGGATATTCGTATTCCGTCAGAGTTCCACCAAGCCGATACTTTCCGTCCGTCAAAGATAAAACCTTTACCGTCCGTCTTATACAGATTTTTCAGAAATTCAGCTTTGTTTTCAAGCGATTTATCCTTTGAAAACTCTATACATATTTCGATTACGCTGTCTTTATCGTTTGTTCCGTCGCATAAAACCTCGTCAATTACTTGCTGCGGCATAGAAAAAGCAGCACCGAAAATTTCGTGTGCTGCTCTCTGTACGATTTCCTTTTGTTGCTCCTCTGTCGGAATGAGGTCAAACAGACTTAACTGTAAACTACCTCCGGCAGTACGACTTCTTCCGCTGAATGGAGTAGGTTGTTCATCAGCCCCGTCCACATCATCGGGTCTTTCGCTTTCAGTTCCTCGTTCACGCCCTCTGTCTGTGCCAATTTCCGGACTATTATCTGTATCTGTTCTGTCGCTGTCCTCTGTACTTCCAACAGATGCTCCGTTATTTTGCCCGTTATCATCAAGCTCGTGTATAGGCTCGGTCGGCTCTGTTTGAGAAATTTCCGCCTCATCTGTCCGTATTTGCCTATCTGTACTTCCGCTTGTTCCGTTGTCAAGTTCGGAATCAGGTATCCGTTCACTTGTGTGTATGTTATCTCTGTCATAACTATCCGTCCTTTCATTATTTATTGTCGGTGCGTCTTTTTCTTTGACTTCATTATACACCGCATTTTCTTTTTCCGCAAAATTTTTTCGGGCATTTATTTCTTCACGGACCTCCGCACGGATGGTTTCGGAGATATTCCGCAGCGTTTCCTCCGATATGCGTGATACCGCATTACCCAAAACCGAAAGTGCCGGAATTGTGTTGAAGTTCATAATATGCGGAAAGGCCTCACGCTCAAACACTTCATCAGCGTTGATTCCGAGCCTTTGCAATACCGTATATGCAATACTTGTTTCCGCCGTCTGCTGAAATTCAACATCAATATTTAATTCGTCCAAGCCGTCCAAAAAGCTGTTTTCTTTTGCGTATTTGAGTTCCGAAAGGTAGTCGGCTTTGCTGTCCTCTACCGCATTTTGTGCTGCACTGATAACGGCATCCGTAATACTGCTTTTGGATTTCAGTTCACCGAAAGAATTTTCAAGCGTTTCAATGATAGCTTCGTCAAATCGGCTGTTGTACTGCCAAAGCCGTATCGGACCATTATTACTATGCGTGTCGGAAATATCGAAAACATAGTCAAGATATTGTCCTCTGTTGCCCTCACGGAGCAGGGCAATACCTTTAGCGCCACGGTTTATCCAAGACTTTAACCGTTTATTCCAAACATCAATGCTTGCACACGCCGTTGCGTCCGGGCGTTGGGCATAGATGAATAGCTGGTCTTGAAAGGAATATTTATATTGCCACGCCGCACTTTTCAAAAATGCCGTCCAATTTTCATAATCGGCAAGGCTTTTGCCGATTTCGTTTGACAATGCACTAATATTTTGCAGCTTGCTTGCTATTTGCATTTCACCTCCAGCAATTTATTTTGCAAATATTATTTATCCTCTTTTTCGATAGGCACATACTTTGTGCAAGCCTTTCCGTTATGAAATTCCAAATACGGACACATCGGCTCGTTTGGGTCGAGCTTTAATGAGTCCGCACCTGTTTTGCAGTTCGGGCATAATTGTTTTTTATCATCATTCATTTTTTATCGCTCCTTTGTTTTTTTGCATAGAAAAAGAGCATTGAAATTTGTGCTTTCAATGCTCTGATATAATTTTATTTAATTTTTAGTTTTCTTCTGTTTCCTCCAAATATTTCACAAGTTCGTTTGGAGATAATACCTTTACTTTTGACTTCTTATAGTCCTTTTCGTTCCTTGTTACAATTAGGTCCACCTCGCACCTTTCGGCTG
>USLP01000182.1 GCA_900555525.1 uncultured Eubacteriales bacterium | reverse complement strand
TCCCGTTGTGCCGAGTATTCCTCTTGTCAGAAAATATATCGGTACGCCAACCGCAGCCGCAAGCGAAAAACATATAAGCTGCCTTTTTGTAAGGTTAAAGGCTACCTTTGTTTTGACCGTGTTTAAGTCTTTCGGTACGGGGACATAAGGCAAAATTTATCACTCCTTTACTCAATCCAAACATCATTTAATACTTCATTGCCCCAAACGTCCCAGCCGGGCGGCGCCTCTCTTGCAAACAGCTCCACTCTCGGCAGGTCGCCCATAAGCTCGATTATTTTATCTCTCGTTATATCGGACTTTTTGCTGTGTTCCTCAACGGGCGAGATTATGAGCTGATGTACTTTTCTTGAAATCCGTTTCGGGTGTCCTCTTGTTGCGACGAGGCAAACCTCAGCGTTGTTTCTCGTCCACCAGCCCATACCCATAAACCAGCTATCCGATTTTTTGTTTTTCTTTACCCACACGAAAGCAACCGTGCTGTACTTAAAGCCCCAAGCCTTAATAACCTCAAAGGCTTCTTCTAATTTCGGGAAGGTCGCCCACATAAACAGAACGCAGTCGTCCGCCGCAAATTTTGGTACGGGCAATTCGCAAATTTCCTCAACCGTCATTACGGGATAGTGATTCGCCGGATTGCCGCGCAAAAGTCCGCCCTTGTACTTTCACGGCGGATCGGCGTAGATTATACTGTACTTTTTCATTGTTTCAAAAGCCTCCTTTCGCCTTGAATAATTGTCAATCGTCCATTGTCAATTATCAATTATTTTTAGTGAGCATTAAATATTGATTTTGAAATGCCGCCTGTCTTAAACAGGGTGAAGCATAAAACAACGGTATATGCCGCAACACTAAGCAGCGTCGCTTGAATATCCGTTGTGAATGTCAGACTGTTTACCAGCGCCGCATAAATGCCGACGCATACCATTATGAAAAAGCCCTGAAAGCCGAGAGCGACAAGTCCTCTTAAATAGTTGTTTCCCATTTGCCCCCATTCACGGTTTGTCATAGTGGCAAACGGAATCGCCCCGACGGAGCTATACAAGTAAATTTCTATCATTCGCCCGAATATTACGACGGTAATGCAGACGGATAGAATTTTCATACAAAGGCTAATCAATGACGATTCAAGCATAAGCAAAACAAGCTCGCCCGTGCTCATTGCTTCAAGCGTTGAATGAATATCGGTTATTGCGCTTGAAATATCCACGCTCGTATTTGAGCCTATCACGCCGGAGCTTTGCCGGACAACATACTGCGCCAAATCGAACACACCCATAATAATGTCAAAGGTGTGCGTTGCGATTACAACCGCCGCGCACGCCTTAAACAAAAATTTGAAAAACATAAATGTGTCTATATCGTGCATATTGTTTTTCTCTGTTATCATTGTGATTAGCTCATAGCAAAGAATAAAGGTGATGATAAGCCCCGCAATCGGAAGTATTACATTTTCCGAAAGCGTCTGAATTATCGAAAACACACTTGCGTTCCATTGCTGCGGAGTTTTGCCTACCTCCGCAGCAATAGCGCCGACTTTCTCGTTTACGTCGTTGAACATTGTAGATAAGCTGCTCTCAATAACCGACATAAGAAAGTCATTGATTGCCTTTGTAATTTTTTCAAAAATGCTGTCCACCGATTAAAACAATCCTGACAGCAAAGGAATGAGGGAAGTACCAATCAGCACGACACCGCCGCCTGCCATAAGCTGCTTCATGTGTTTGTTGCGGTGGAATAGGGAAATAAGAATAAAAAAACAGCGATTTGAGATATTTGTATGATATAACAGTAGAAATTTTGACCGTCTGAAATGGCTTGAAATCAAGCATTTTGACGGTTAAAAACAACAAAGTAATGAAAGTATATTAAATCCCTCAAAAACAGGCTTTTATGTTCCACTTTTGAGCAAAAGCATTGGATAAAAATAAAATGAAAAAATTTATATCATATTATCAATAATTGCAGTAACGAGCACAACAGCATTTGCGGCAAAAATTCCGAGAGAAAGAGCACCAGACAGTGCAACGAAACATCAAATTCAAATCACTGAAAATCCTATCAGCGGAATTTGGGACAATGTACAAAACGGCGAAAGCTACGGTTCGGCAAGCTGCAAAGCGAATAACGCAATTCGTAAAGCGGTTATGTCAAATCAAGCTGACGACTACGGTTACAATACTATCCGCAATATCGCAAAATGCAATTCGGATAACGTGCGATAAAATGCTCCGTCCTGAAGTTTACAGACAATATGAGGAATATTTGAAAGTATTGCATGCAGACATTTTAACTGATGTTAGAAATGGCAGAGATTTGGAAAACGCACGAAAAGCAGCATATGAGCAAATATATCAATCCGTAAATCCGTCATTTAACTATGACAAGCAATTTTTACTTGACATTTGTTACCACAACATTCCCGTTGTTGACGCGGCAATGTTCACCGTTGCAAGACAACTGATTATCGAAAACAGACCGTAAAATTTAAGGCGTACCGTCAATCTGACGATACACATGTTTTATGTCATAGTATGGTAAACGCATAGGAATGTTTTGGCTTTTACAGAGTGCATAAACACTATGTTTGCGGACTCTAAAAGCCGCAAAAACAGCGTTCCCCTTATGTTTATATTCATAGTATCAAAAATACCGTTTTAAATGTCCACAATTGCAAAAATAGTACGGACAAAACCCGTACCATTTGCATAAACATATTATTATTTAATTGCCGTTTGCGGCACAAAGCGGTTTCATTCCCATTAAGATATCCCAAAGCATAATCTTGACTTTTCCGCTTGCATTAAGGTTTTGCGGTAATATGGGCGGATTTTCACCCTTTACAAGCGAGATGTTCGAGAATTAGGCGGAGATTTTCGGAAATTTCTTTCTATCTCTTTTGTACGGCATAATACTGGCGGTTTTCAAAAATGCCAAAAATAGGTGCAAAAAAAACAGGAAACCTTTTTGTGATTCCCTGTTTTCGCATTTTTCCATTTGTGTATGGCGATTATTAAGTTTTCAGATACCTATAATAATGCTTGAATCGGTATGACCGTTACAATTCCAACCTCATATAAATAACTTCTTGAAACCCTGTCTTACGAGAATTAAAACCTTTCGGATTTCTGCCATATTCGATAAATCCAACTTTTTTATACATGGAAAATGCCCTTGCATTTTCAGCAACTACACTCAATTCCAGCTGACTATATCCCGCGGTTTTAGCACATTCAATACACGAAGCCATCAATGCTTGTCCAATTCCAAGTCCCCAAAACTTTTTCAGAACGCTAATACCAAATTCAGCACGATGCCGTACCTTGTATTTCGCCCCTACTGCCTCGATTCCAGCAGTCCCTATAACTGCGCCATCAATTATAGCAATAATCTCAATTTCATTTTCACTATTTTCCTTCTCTTTTAGAATCCGGCTTTCTTGTGCTGCATCAAAAGTGTTTTCATCGGGATATGTAAGCAAATAGTCGGTTTGGGTATGAGTTAAATTGAAGTTATCTAATACAAGCTGTCCATCACTTTCAGTTGCATTTCTCAAACAACATTCCATACCATTCTTTAATGTTATTATTTTGCTGTATTTCATAGCCAGTCACTCCTTTGCAACTGCAATATTATTCCTGCAGCCGTCCCTTGTTAAACAACTTATCAATGTTTGTACCCTTTCTTATACTTTAATTTTCTTCTCATTATTCTTTTACAGGGAGATTATGTTGCTTTAAAAAAGAAAGTTTATCCCAATATCCACGCTGGAATAATATCTTTTCATTTACAACATGGAAAAATCCGCATCCGCGCAATCCTAACGGGTCTTTCCACTCTAAGATAGCCCATTGCCCATCTTCAAAAATATTTTCCACAATACAAACCATTTTTGCAGTTGCAAACTCATTTGCAAACATTTCTCTAATAGCCGCAACTCCTACAACAGGTTCATTTGCAACTTGATGGTTTGTTGCATTATTATCATACAAACTAATAATCATGTCCACATCACCGTCATTAAAAGCGTCTAC
>USLP01000181.1 GCA_900555525.1 uncultured Eubacteriales bacterium | reverse complement strand
TTTTTCCCGCGCCAAAACGGCGGTAACGAAAGTAAAATTGTATATAAAATTAACAATGAAATACAGTGCGGTTTGTGCTTTTTTACGAATTGTAATATATTCTTAAAAAAAATTTAATTTTTTTCAAAAAAACACTTGATTTTTTCTGAAAATGTGTTATTATATATATATAAGTGGTGTAAAGTTCCACGAAAAACCTTAAAGTGGTTTGAAAAACCTCCGAAAAGGTTTGGGCGGAACGAAAAAAGTTTTTGAAGAAGCTTGCTTTCTTTATTAAATTACTCCTTTTTAATTTTTTGGTTGTTATTTTTTTATTTGCGAAACATTTTGTGGTGGAATGTTTTTCGGACGGATCGTCTGTGTTTTTTCGGGAAGCAAGCTCCCGAAAAAGCGTGGACGAAAAATGAGGTATAGTTATGTTTTTCGGACAGGCTCAACATTCGATTGACCAAAAAAACAGAATAATACTTCCGGCTAAGTACAGAGAATTGCTCGGTGAGGAATTCTACGTTGTGCTTGGCTTTGATAAGTGTCTTTGTATATATAATGAAGACAGCTATAGGACATTCCAGGAAAAGATTATGGCGCTTCCGTCATCAAACGGCGGCGATAAAATCAAGCGTCATGTTTTTAACAATACCGAAAAGGTGAAACCCGATAAGCAGGGAAGATTCATAATTCCGCAGAAATTCCGTGAATTTGCGGGACTTAAGAAAGATATAATCATAGCAGGTATGTGTACCAAAATCGAAATTTGGGATTATGACGAATATAAGAATAATGAAGTTAAGCCGGAAGATGTTCCCGCTATGCAGAGTATTCTCGAAAACTTCGGTTTCTGATCGGAGGCTTGAATGGAATTTAAACATAAGAGCGTTCTGCTTAATGAATGTATTGAAAATCTCGGCATAAAAAAGGACGGCTTGTATATAGACGCAACCATGGGCGGTGCAGGTCATTCGGCGGAGATTTGCAAAAGGCTTTCCGAAAAAGGTACTTTTGTCGGAGTTGACAGGGATTCGGAAGCGTTTGAAACAGCTAAAAAAAGACTTGAACAATTTAATTGCAAAAAAATATTTATAAATGATAATTTTTCCGAAATCAAAAAATATATTTCGGAAAAAGCCGACGGTATTCTTGCCGATTTGGGAGTTTCTTCCTATCAGCTTGACAATGCCGAACGGGGCTTTACATACAGACAGGACGCACGGCTCGATATGCGAATGAATCCGAATGCGGATTTTTCCGCTTATGATGTGGTAAACGGCTATAGCGTTTCCGAGCTTGCGAGGATTATAAAGGATTACGGCGAAGAAAAATTCGCAAAAAATATTGCGAAAAATATTGTCCTTGAAAGACAAAATGCGCCTATATGCACCACTGGTGAGCTTATAGAAATAATACGGCGCAGTATGCCGCAAAAAAGCGCAAGGGAGAAACACCCTGCAAAAAGGACATTTCAGGCGATAAGAATAGAGGTAAATGATGAGCTCGGCTCGCTTAAAAGCGGACTGGAGAGCTTTTTTGGGCTTTTGGGCTCGGGCGGACGAATGTGCATTATAACCTTTCATTCGCTTGAGGACAGGATTGTCAAGGAATATTTCAAAAGCCTTATAGACGTTTGCACCTGCCCAAAGGATTTTCCCGTATGCGTATGCGGAAACAAGCCGAAGGCAAAATATATAACAAGAAAACCGATAAGCCCGACAGACGCGGAGATTTCCGAAAATCCGAGAAGTAAGTCGGCGCATTTGAGAGTAATAGAAAAATTGTAGTTTATATCTGCGGAAAGGATTGATTTTTAAAAATGTATAATGATAATTTGGCGAGAAAGCTTGATACACACAGCTATAACGGAAACATTTCGGTATCTACGCCGAGAAAGCTTAAAGCGCCGCAGAAAAAAACAAGAATAAACGTTGACAAAGCCGTAAAGCTCAGTATTTTTCTTATAGTTTTTGTTTTGGGTTCCCTCCTTGTTTTGGGAAAGAACGTAAAGGTTACGGAGCAGGGAAAAAAAGTTTCCAAGCTTAAGGAGGAATATTCGAGAATAGAAACGGAAAACAGAAAAAAAGAGCTTGAAATAAGCCGTAAGGTTGATTTGGCAACGGTTGAAGAAGCGGCGATTGCAAGCTGTAACATGAACAGAGCAAGACAGGAGCAAATAGTATACATAAACGTTCAGGCGGAGGATTACGGTGTTGTTTACGGACAGGACGAACCCGAAAAGACAGGCTTTCTGCGCGGTTTATTGGCATATTTGAAATAGAAATATAATATTATTAATTGTAAATTCTAAAAATCGGGATAGAATTCTCGGTTTTTTTGAATATAACCCGATGAAAGGATAGATTGAATGAGAAAAAACAGCAATTTGAAAGTCAAAAAGCGTATGACGGTTATTCTTGTGATTTTGGGTGCGCTGTTCGTTCTTTTGGCAGTCAGAATCGGGTATCTGCAATTTGTGGAGGGGTCGTGGCTTTCGAGAGAGGCGCTTGAACAGCAGACAAGAGACAGGTCTATAAGCGCAAAAAGAGGAACAATATACGACAGAAACGGCAAACAGCTTGCAACAAGCGGAGATGTTGAAACGGTCGGCATTTCGCCGATTACGATAAGAGAGAACGGAAAAACTGACGAAACGGCGAAAACGCTTGCGGAACTTTTGGAACTTGACGAAAACAATATAAAAGAAAAAATCAATTCAAATACATCTTATGTACTTTTGAAAAGAAAAATAGAAAAGGAAACTGCCGACAAGATACGAGAGGCGAAGCTTAAAGGCGTATATCTTGACGCTGATACGAAACGTTATTATCCTTATAATAATATCGGCTCGCATATAATCGGCTTTGCAGGTGCGGATAACCAAGGACTTATGGGCATAGAAATGGTTTATGACAGCAAGCTTAAGGGTCAAAACGGCAGAATAGTTACGGCAAGAAATGCCGACGGTACGGAAATGCCGTATAAATATGACAGATATTACACACCCGAGGACGGCTGCGATGTAACGCTTACGATTGACGTAACGATACAGCATTTTCTCGAAAAACACCTTGACCAGGCAATGGTTGACAATCAGCTTCAAAACGGTGCGGCAGGCATAATAATGGACGTACGTACGGGAGATATTTTGGCAATGGCGACAAAGCCCGATTTTAATCTCAATGACCCGTTCAAAATTTATGATGCCGAAACGGAAAAACAGCTTGAAAACGCAAATGATGAAGAAAAACAGAAAATCAGAAAGGAATATTTCGGTAAGCTTTGGAGAAACAAGGCTGTTGTTGACAGCTATGAACCGGGTTCGACATTTAAGCTTATAACGAGCGCAATGGCTTTGGAGGAGGGCGTTGCTACAATTAACGATACCTTCACCTGCACAGGCTCATTGAGAGTTGGCGGTCATAGCATAGGCTGCTGGAAAACGGGCGGACACGGTACGCTTAATTTTATCGGCGCACTCAAAAATTCGTGCAACCCTGCGTTTATGACAATCGGCGCAAGAGTGGGAAACACAAATTTTTATAAATATTATAAAGGCTTCGGCTTTACCGAAAAGACGGGAATCGAGCTTCCCGGCGAAACAACGGGTACGTTTTATCCCGAAGGAAGCTTTAACGAAACAGAGCTTGCAACAGCATCTTTCGGTCAGGGACCTACGGTTACGCCGCTTCAGATGCTGGCGGCAATCGGCGCAATCGCAAATGACGGCAAGCTTTTAAAACCGCACCTCGTAAAAAGCGTTTCCGATTCAAACGGAAATATTATAGAATCATATGACACACAGGTGGTTCGTCAGGTAGTTTCGGAGCAGACCTCAAGCATACTCAGAGGAATAATGGAGGAGGTTGTTTCCGAGGGTACGGGCGGAAAGGCATACTTGGAGGGCTTCCGTGTAGGCGGAAAAACCGGTACAAGTGAAAAAATTCCGAGAGGAAACGGAAAATATGTCGCTTCTTTTGCAGGCATAGCCCCCGCAGATGACCCGCAGGTTGTTATGATTCTTCTTCTTGACGAGCCTGTCGGCGCACATACGG
>USLP01000180.1 GCA_900555525.1 uncultured Eubacteriales bacterium | reverse complement strand
GCCATAAACACGCTTATGCCGCCCCAGATCGTTTTGTCGAAGAACGACTTAACGAACCCCTTTTTAGGTTCTTCTCGACGTCTTTCTTTCGTTATTATAAACATAACGATTGAGCCGACAAGCCCTATAAAGCAAACGATATCGAGAATAAACATAAGCGTCTGATACCATTCGCCGAAAAGCGTAGCGTGCGCGTTGATAGCCTGCGCTATCTGCTCCAAAATTACGTATGAAACAATCACGCCGACCGTCAGATAAATAACGGCGAGCGCAAAAGCCCATATCGCAATTTTAAAGATGTTGTTTTTGCTTTGCATAGATAACCTCCGTTTCTTCTTTTTAGCCTTCTTAGGCTTTTCAGACCGGAAACGCAAAACTTTTTCCGTCCGCAAAGAGGATACGACAAAATTCGCGTACCGTCAATCGAGTATGCGTAAGTAGTCGCCGAAATTGCGTAAAGTGCAAAAAAAAGAGAAAAAGCCGCCTTTAAAAAGCACTCTTTCTCTCTTTTCGTTTTTTTCGTATTACCGAGCGGCAGACACGGGGAAAACAATATCGAGCGTGAAAACGCCGCTTTCTGCGCTCATGTTCATGTATCCGTTGTATTTTTTTACGATATAGCTCATGCTTTTCACGCCGAAACCGTGGTAGCCCGTATCGCGACTTGTTTTCGGCAAGCCGTTTTCAAAAACAATTTCGCCCTCGTAGTAGTTTTCCATATGCACCGAAAGCATATTGCCCGCAGAAGTCACGTTCAAAGCGATAAAACGCTTATCTTCTTCAATCTTGCTGACGCTCTCTATCGCGTTTGAAAGCGCATTACCGAAAAGCGAGTAAATGTCCATGCTGTCCATAAACGCAAGGTCTTTTCCGTTAGCCATGCACTGAAGACGAATGTTGTTTTTTACGCAATAGAGGCTCTTTTCCGTCAAAATAACGTCTAAAACGTCGTTTCCGGTTTTAACGGACGAATCGTAAATCATAACCGATTCTTCGATGTCTTTGAGCGTTTTGTCGGAGCTGCCCGCTCTGAGCGCGTTTATCTGGTGTTTTAAGTCGTGGCATTTTACGTTTATTAAGTCTATCATTTCCTTTGAAAGCTTGTACTGCTCCTTTTCTCTGTGCAGTATCTCTTCCATAAGGGAAACTTCATAGTGCATTTCGTCGTTTTCGGTTATATTGAAGTGAAGAGTCAAAATAAACAAGCAGTTTACGATGGTCGAGATTGTTTCCGCAAAAAAAGCGAGCGTGCCGCGGGAATTGTCGTCCGCGGTAAGGCGTGAAATGCCTATGCAGATGAACACGACGACGAGCGAAAACACAACCTTTCTTTTTGTCTGCGTCGTCTTTTCTTGCACGGTTTTGTTGCGAACGAGCAAAAAATACACGCCGAAGTAAACGATAGCGCAAACGAGCGTTTCGACTATAAAGCTAAGGTACGGCGCAAGCGCAAGCAGATTTTCTAAAAACGGCGCAAGCAGCAAAAGCCTTGTCAAGTTGACGGCAAGGTGTTGCGCCGCGTATGCGCCCGCCGAATAAAAAAGCACCGTCCAGATAGGGTTTTCAAAGCAGTAAATGTTTGCGCAAACGGACAAAAGAAAAATCGCGCAATAAAATACGCACAAAAATAAAAACGAGATGCAGTTTTAGGTGCTCAAGGCAGAAGAAATCATGGCACAAATCAAACAAATACAGGTAATCCAATACAACACAAACGTCAAGAATCGTAAATCAACAATCACATTGCCAATACATTTGGAGGAGAAAAGTCATGGTTGAAACAGACCCAATTCAAATTGATAAAATCCAATATAACCCATAAAGTCACAATACCCGCATGAAGAAACAGATACGGATAGAAGCGTTTATCCTGCATAGCCCCCCTCCTTTCAGCTAAAATTCATTATGTTAGTAATATGATGATACGATCCGTTCTTTAGTCATCAGACATAAACCACACGCAGTCAAAACTATTATACTCACTGGAGAAAATAGTAGCAACACCCACACATTATTCGTTTTCATAAATATCCCACATTTTAAGACAACCAGCAAAATATGAAGCAGTGTTGCAAAGATAGGAATACTCTTAAACCAGTTCATATTTCTAATCCAGAGAATCAAAACATTTATAAATGCCGAATACAATATGCTAAGGATCAGAAAATAGGTGCTTAATAACAAGATAAGGTTTGGCAGGCGAATGGAAATCATCAAAAGTAGAGGAAACAAAAGGATCAGCGTTCCAATCCATAGTGATAGCAGATTCTCCTTAACAATACTTGAGATTTTAATACCATTAGCAAGTTTCCATTCTATTCTCTTTGTGATTTTTTCTTGCTGCAACATATCCTTGCTTATTTCTCCGGCAAAAAAGATAAATAAGCACAGGTATCCATCAAGCATAAAATACTTTATATCAACACCAAATACAATGTTCTCTGAAATATCCCCAAAGTTCATCAGAAAGATCATGCCGAAGATAGCTGCTACCGCACTCATAAATATATAATTCCAGTTCAATACCCTTTTAAGGTTTAAGGTTATCAAACCCATTCGCCATCCCTCCTGATAACTGTTTCGTTGCTCATGTGCCGAGCCTTAAAGAAACTTAATAGTGCAAACATCATGCAAAGTGCAACATCAACCACAATAATCAAATAGTCAATTCCTATATGATGTTGATTCACAAACTCTGTAATTCGTTCTGCCGACATCGCAATCAAATAAACCAGTGCAAAATTACCAAAGAACAGAACATTTTTGAACAGTTTTACTCGTTTTACATCCAGTACAATGATATTCAAAGCGACAATCTCACAAAAACTAAGTACAAGAATACTAAGATAAACGCATACGATCCGCCCAAAGCTCATTGTCCAGTCGGTAAAGTAATAGCAACTCATAAAAACAAAGAACGGGATAATACCAGAAAATCGGAAAATCTGTATCGAATACTGTTTTATAATCTCTTTTACCGCAATTCCAGAAGCTGCAAAAAATTCAACTCTCCGGCTTAACTTATCCTTTGCTGTCAAATCTACAATCATAGCACCGGATTGCAGGGAGGTAAGACCAAAAATAACCGCATAGAGCATTAGGACTAAATAATCTTCTCCCTTAGACTGCAAGGCGTCCATCTGCATTGCAAAGCTCATAAAAATCGCCAGAATGGCAACAATCGCAGTATCAATTAGGAGGCTTTTACTTCTGGTAAGATAGTAGCCTGCGCCTTTTCCCATGTTACTCATGCCGATTGCCCTCCTTAATAAAGATTTCTTCCAATGATTGTCCTTGCATTTCTTGAATACCCTTATCAAACAGCAATCTGCCATTTTTAATCATAGATACATCATCAGCGCACTTTTCAATCTCGCTAAGGTCATGTGAAGTGATAATAACCGTTTTTCCGTCAGCTTTTAGAGCCTCTATCAAACTACGGATTTCTACTCTGGATATGGGGTCTACACCCGATGTTGGTTCATCCATGAGCAGAATATCCCGTCCCATCATAATCACAATCAAAAGGGACAGTTTTCTTTTCATTCCTTTAGAATAAGTGCTAACACGCTTTCCTAAATGCTCGGTCAATCCTAATTGCGTACAATAACTGTCTGAACGATCATTTATTTCAAATCCAAAGTATTTCCCAAAAATTCTCAAATTTTCAAGACCAGTCTGTTCTTCATACAGATAGTCATTTTCAAGCTCCATTGCATATTTCCCTGCAATGTTGATTGTCCCTGCATTTGGCTGGTATACCCCTGTAATCAAGCGTAGCAGTGTTGTCTTTCCAGAACCGTTCGGGCCAATAATCGCATGGATTGTATTTGCTTTTACATTCAGGCTAAAATTCTCAAACAAAACTCTGCCACCAAAACCTTTTTTTGAGTTCTTTACTTCAATCGCATTTTGAATCTCAGACATATTTTTTGCTCCTTTCATTTGGTGCTCCACCATATAGGTATAGTGTATAAAACGAAGAAGCATTTTGCATGAGTAATTACTGCAATGGAAAACATTTTGAATCTGCCGCAGGCGGAGCATTTCATCCGG
>USLP01000179.1 GCA_900555525.1 uncultured Eubacteriales bacterium | reverse complement strand
TCGGGTGTGGTTTCAGCATCGCTTTCGGTTCCGACCGATTCCGTTTCCTCGTCCTCTTCTTCTCTCGGAGCTCTCGCAACGGAAACAACCTTTACGCCGTCATCGGGGCGCATAAGTATAACGCCCTGCGTATTTCTGCTCGCTGTCTTGATGTCCTCGGATTTAACTCTTATAACAACGCCTGCCGACGTTATAATCATAACGTCCTCGCCGTCGGATATGGAGCGAACACCTGCTATATTGCCTGTTTTTTCGGTAATCTTATATGTCTTGACGCCCATACCGCCTCGTTTCTGCGTTTTATATTCATCATACGATGTACGCTTTCCGAGACCGTTTTCGGAAACGATAAGCAAATCCGTATCGGGTTTAACAACGCTCATTCCGACAACACGGTCATCATCTTTAAGTTTGATACCGCGGCAGCCTCTCGTAACACGACCCTGTGAACGTGCATCGCTGCATTTAAAGCGGACTGACATACCCTTATACGTTGTAAGAACACATTCTGTTTCGTCCTCGACGATTTTTACTCTTATAAGCTCGTCGTCATCATCAAGCTCGATAGCCTTAAGACCGCCCGAACGGTTGGAATCGTACTCTCCGAGCGGAGTTTTCTTGATTACACCGTTTTTCGTTGCCATGAATAAGTATTTATCATCATCAAAATTACGAAGCGCAATTGTTGCGGAAATCTGCTCTCCGGGCTCCAAGCTCAAAAGGTTTACGATTGCCGTGCCTTTTGCGGTTCTGCCCGCCTCGGGAATCTGATACGTTTTCAGCTTAAACACACGTCCTTTATTTGTAAAGAACATAATATAGTTATGCGTAGACGTAACGAAAAGTTCCTCAACAAAGTCCTCCTGACGTGTTGAAAGTCCCGAAATACCTCTGCCGCCTCGTTTTTGGCTCTTGAATGTATCGGTAGGCTGACGTTTAACATATCCAAGATGTGTAAGTGAAATTACAACGTCTTCCTCTTCAATCAAGTCCTCGTCATCTATCTGCGAATAGTCGAACGTAATATGCGTACGTCTTTCATCGCCGTATTTTTCTTTTATTTCGGTAAGCTCGTTTTTAACAATATCCAAAACCATCGTTTCGGAAGAAAGAACCTCTTTATAATATTCGATTTGTTTAAGAAGTTCCGCAAGCTCGTTCTCGATTTTTTCTTTTTCCAGTCCCTGCAAGCGAACAAGACGCATATCCAAAATCGCCTGTGCCTGCGCTTCCGAAAATCCGAAACGCTCGATAAGTCTTTCTTTTGCGTTGTTATATGACGAACGTATAATCGAAATTACCTCGTCTATATTATCGAGGGCAATTTTTAAGCCCTCCAAAATATGCGCTCTTGCTTCCGCTTTTTTGAGGTCGTATCTCGTTCTTCTTACGATAACGTCCTCTTGGTGCTTAATGTAGCAGTCAAGCGCTTCTCTCATATTGAGAACCTTCGGCTGACCGTCAACAAGTGCAAGAAGAATTACGCCGAATGTTTCCTGCATCTGCGTATATTTATAGAGGTTATTTAAAACGATATTCGCCGCCGCATCTTTCTTTATTTCGATAACGATACGCATACCGTCTCTGTCGGACTCATCTCTCAAGTCCGAAATGCCTTCAAGACGCTTATCATGAACCATTTCGGCTATTTTTTCAATCAATTTTGCCTTATTTACCTGGTACGGTATTTCCGTAACAACTATTCTCTGGCGGTTTCCGTCATCTTCTATAACAGCGTTTGCACGTACGATAACTCTTCCTCTGCCTGTATTAAAATATGAGCGTATTCCGCTTTTTCCCATGATTAGACCACCTGTCGGGAAATCGGGACCTTTTATATAGTCCATAAGCTCGTCAATCGTTATGTCGGGATTGTCAATCGCTGCGCAAATTGCATTTATGCACTCCGTAAGGTTATGAGGAGGTATATTTGTAGCCATACCTACTGCAATACCCGCCGAACCGTTCACCAAAAGATTAGGAAATCTTGCAGGCAAAACATCGGGTTCTTTCAAACGTTCGTCAAAGTTCGGGCTGAAATCAACCGTTTCTTTATCTATATCACGCAAAAGCACCTGAGCAAGCTTCGCCATTCTCGACTCCGTATAACGGTAAGCAGCCGCAGGGTCGCCGTCAACCGATCCGAAGTTTCCGTGCCCGTCTATAAGCGGATAACGAAGCGAAAAGTCCTGCGCCAGTCTTACGAGTGCGTCATAAACGGACGCGTCGCCGTGTGGGTGATAACGTCCCAAAACGTCGCCGACCGTCGTTGCGCATTTTCTGTATGCCTTATCGGGCGTAAGACCGTCCTCATGCATTGTATAAAGTATTCTTCTGTGAACGGGTTTAAGTCCGTCTCTTGCGTCGGGAAGCGCTCTTGACACTATAACCGACATGGAATAAGCCATGTATGCCGTTTTCATTTCGGAGACAAGGTCAACGTCCACTATATGTTCATTTTCAAACATTTCTTCCATTATATATAATCATTCCTTTCCGTGCTTAATATATTACACGTCCAAATTAACAACATACTTTGCGTTCTTTTCGATAAATTCACGTCTCGGCTCTACTTCTTCGCCCATAAGAACGGTGAATATTCTGTCCGCCTCGATTGCGTCTTCAAGCGTAACCTTGAGCATCGTTCTCTTTTCGGGGTCCATAGTTGTTTCCCAAAGCTGTTCCGGGTTCATCTCACCAAGACCTTTATATCTCTGAATATTTGCGCCGTCGCCGATTTCCGCAAGAACAGTCTGCAGCTGTTCGTCCGTATAAGCATATTTTTCATTCTTGCCCTTTGAAACCTTATAGAGCGGCGGCTGTGCCAAAAATACGTGTCCCTGCTCCACAAGCGGTCGCATATAGCGGAAAAAGAATGTAAGAAGCAGTGTTCTGATATGCGAGCCGTCGACATCGGCATCCGCCATAATGATGATTTTGCCGTATCTTAATTTCGCAACGTCAAACTCTTCTCCGATTCCTGCGCCCAAAGCCGTTATAACGGGGAGGAGCTTTTCGTTTCCGATAACCTTATCTATTCTTGCTTTTTCAACGTTAAGCATTTTTCCCCAAAGAGGAAGAATTGCCTGGAAACGTCTGTCTCTGCCCTGCTTTGCACTTCCGCCCGCGGAATCTCCCTCGACTATATATATCTCGGTATAAATATTATTTTTTTCCGAGCAGTCGGCAAGCTTTCCGGGGAGCTTTGTATTTTCCAAAGCTGTTTTTCTTCTTGTAAGCTCTCTTGCTTTTCTTGCCGCTTCTCTTGCACGTGATGCGGAAAAGGCTTTTTCCAGGATTATTTTTCCGACTCCGGGGTTCTGCTCCAAATATGCCGTAAATGCGTCCGACATCATTGCTTCGGTTGCCGACCTTGCTTCGGAATTTCCGAGCTTTGTTTTTGTCTGACCTTCAAACTGCGCCTCCTGAAGTTTTACGCTTATAACGGCTGTCATGCCCTCACGCACGTCCTCACCGCTTAAGGATTTATCGGAATCCTTGAGCATATTGCGCTTTTTGGCATAATCGTTCAAAATTCTTGTCAAGGACGCTTTGAAGCCTGTTTCGTGCATACCGCCCTCGGTTGTATTTATGTTATTTGCAAAGCTTATGATGTTTTCGGAATATGAATCCGTATACTGCAAAGCAACCTCAATCATCATATGCTCTTTTTCGCTTATCATGTATATAACATCGGGATGAATCGGGGTTTTGCCTTGGTTGATATATTCAACAAAGGATTTTATACCGCCCTCATAATGAAGCACGTTTGAAACCTTTTCTTCTCCCCTGTCATCATCAAATGTGATTTTTATACCCTTGTTGAGGAATGCCTGTTCTCTCAAACGGGTAAGAAGCGTTTCATATTCAAAATGCGTTTCGTCAAAAATAAGCGAATCGGGTTTAAACGTGATTGTTGTACCCGTTTCATTCGTATCTCCGACAACTGTAAGCTCGTCCTGCGGAACACCTCTCGAATAATGCTGTCTGTATATATGCTCACCGTTTTTAACTTCAACCGTCAGCCATTCGGAAAGCGCATTAACAACGGACGAACCAACACCGTGCAGACCGCCCGAAACTT
>USLP01000178.1 GCA_900555525.1 uncultured Eubacteriales bacterium | reverse complement strand
TATCGATACGGGTTCACCGACCGCAAAAAGCACAGCTTCGATTTTTGCAAAAAGCTCTTTTATATTTTCATCAATCATTATTTTCACCTTTTAATAAATAAAATTTACCGCTTGCAGCCTCCAACAAGATTTCGCCGTCCTTTATCATCGATAACAGTGCGGAAAATGCCGCCGCAAGCTGCGCTCTCGTTTTGCATATGCCTGAAAATACTGCCACAAGCTCAAGCTTATCACCGTTTTTCAAAACCGCTTTCAGCTTGTCCTCCATGGAGGAAACGGAAACGATTTCACGTTCCGTAATCTCGGAAAATGCCTCTTTTGAAGGAAGTGCACGCTCCGAAAGCTTTCTATAAAGCATTTCGAGCGTTTCCGGAAGTCTTTCCTTTTCCATGTTTATTTTATTGTATTTTATAAGTCCTTTAATTTTTTCTCTGTGCTTTGTGTGGGAATTAAAGCCGATATGCTCTCTTTCCTTTAAGTATGAAGAAATTTCGGCATATTTTTTGTAATCGAGAAGCTTTTCTACAAGAGCCGCTCTGGGGTCTTCCGCCTCTTCCTCTTCCTTTTTCTCGTTCGGAAGAAGCATTTTTGATTTGATATACAAAAGCTCCGACGCCATAACGATAAATTCGGAGGCTATATCCATATTAAGACTTTCCATTTTTTTGAGATAATCTATATACTGCTCCGTCAGCTCCGATATCGGAATATCATAAATATCAATCTTGTTTGTCTTAATAAGATGAAGGAGCAAATCAAGAGGTCCCTCAAATTTTTCAAGCTGTAAATCCACGTTTTAACCCCCGATAATACTCATAAAAAATTTAAGAACGTTATATGTTCCTCTCGTTATAAGCATATCAAATGCACCCGACCAGACAAGCGCCAAAAATATTATCATGATATATCTTTCATATTCCATAATCTTAAAGTAATAATGCTGCGGCAAAAATGCAAAAAGCACACGTGAGCCGTCAAGCGGAGGTACGGGAATAAGGTTAAACACACCCAAAGAAACATTATAAACCGCAAGCGTCGTAAGAAAATCGCCCAAAACGGGAACCGAATAGCAAAAGCGGTATATCAGACAAGCCAAAAATGCCATAATAAAATTCGTAAGCGGTCCTGCAAGAGCGGTTATCGCCATGCCCTTTTTGGGGTCTCTGAAATTGCCTGCATTAATCGGAACAGGCTTTAAAAGAAGAACAAAGCCGAGCCACATCGCTATGCTTGCTATAGTCCCCATAAAAGGAATGTTTGAAAGAAGCTTCGAGACAAACATACCGATTAATATAAAGCTTGCATATGTCGGGTTTATATGCTTAAGCGGATTCAGCGAAAGCCTGCCCATATATTTAGCCGTACCGTCGCCCATAAGATACGCAACGTATCCGTGCGCAATTTCATGCGGAAGCACACACAAAAGAAGCGAAACAACGCTCAATGCCGCACCCAAAACCGTATATATTATATTCATGATATTCATGTAAATTCTCCTTTTCCAATTATACTTCTATATTATATCATTAATTTTCATTTTTTGCAATATAAATTTTCAATAAAAATAAAAAAATTTTACAATTTCTATTGTGTTTTTTGAAAAAATAGTGTAAAATACTTTTGTGGGAGGAGAATCAATGTGGAAAACTTCAAAAACAACATAAAAAAATTCGATTTCCCTCTTTTTTTGGGAACTATACTTTTAAGCATTATAGGCAACCTGCTTGTCGCAAGTGCGACTGCGTCGTATTCCGGCGGAAAAACGCAGGTTATAATACAAATTGCGGCGACCGTTTTGGGCGCTGTTTTGTGCGTTGTCATCGCTTTTTACGATTATGAATTTCTGTCGGCGAAATGGCTCTACATAATAGGAGTCGATATTTTTCTTTTGCTTTTGGTTCTTGTACTCGGCATAGGAGCCGAGGAGGTAGGAAGCAAAAGCTGGATAAGGGTGGGACCCATAAGCGTTCAGCCGTCGGAATTTGTCAAAATAGGCTTTATACTTTCGTTTTCGTATCAGCTGAGCCTATACAAGGAAAGAATAAACGAGCTTAAAATTGCCGGGCTTTGCCTGCTTCACATTGCCGTTATAACGGGGCTTGTTATGCTTCAGCCCGATTTCGGCACAACAATGGTTTTTGTAGCCGTATTTCTCATTATGATATTTACGGCGGGGATTTCGTGGAAATATATTGTTTCCGCCGCTGGAGCGGTTGCGGTAAGTCTGCCCGTTATGTGGTTCTTTATTTTCAAGGACTATCAGAAAAACCGTATCATTACGTTCTTTCATCCCGAGCTTGACACACAATTTTCGGGCTATCACGTCATGCAGTCCAAAACGGCGGTCGGAAGCGGAAAGCTTTTCGGGCAGGGACTTTTTAAGGGACTTCTTACGCAAAACGAGTTTCTCCCTGCAAAGCATACGGACTTTATTTTTTCCGTTGCCTGTGAGGAGCTTGGTTTTGTGGGTGCGGGAATTATAATTCTTTTGATTGCTTTTATAGTTTTTCGGTGCTTTTATATTGCGTTAAAGGCAAAGGACGACCTCGGCTCATATATAGCGATAGGCGTTGCCTCAATGATACTTGTTCAGTCTTTGGAAAACATAGGAATGACGCTCGGTTTAACGCCCGTTACGGGAATCACGCTTCCGTTTTTAAGCTACGGCGGTTCTTCCATGCTTACAAACTATATAGCTATAGGACTTGTGCTTAACGTAAAAATACGGAGCAAAAAAATTAATTTTATGTAGGAAATTATTATGTTTAACGAATTTATGCAAAAGGCAATAGACGAGGGAAAAAAAGCTTACAAAGAGGGCGAGGTTCCCGTCGGTGCGGTAATGGTTTATAAGGGAAAGGTTATCGCCGCCGCTCACAACACAGTTATAAAGGACAACAACCCGACATACCATGCGGAAATCCTTGCAATTAACGAAGCATTAAAAACGCTCGGAACAACATATCTTACGGATTGTTCGCTCTATGTTACAAAAGAGCCGTGCATAATGTGCCTGGGAGCGGTTATCAACACACGTATAAAGAGAGTTTATTTCGGTGCGTATGATATAAAATACGGTGCGGGCGACTATGTTCTGGGGCTTATGCATCAAAAAAAGCTTAATCATTATACCGAGATATACGGCGGTATAATGGAAAACGAATGTAAAAAACTTCTGGAGGATTTTTTCAGATGCGGTTTATCGTAAATAATATTCACGCAAGCGTGAAACAGTCGGATTTTGAGACGCTGGAACGCTTCAAAAAGCAATACGTCAAAAATTCGTGCGCCAATGTTTATATACACAAAAAATCAATAGACGCACGAAAAAAAGACGATATTAAATATGTTTTTTCTTTTCTTATAGAAACAAGCGATAAAGGACTTATAAAAAAGCTTAAAAAGCAAAAGAATACGGCACAGGAGCAGAAATCGGAGGTAAAAGCGGTTTTCGGAGATAAGTCCGTAATTCACAAACCCGTAGTAGTCGGAGCAGGACCTGCGGGGCTTTTTTGTGCGTATTTTTTTGCTAAATACGGCTATAACCCCATAATTTTGGAACGGGGAGAAAAGATTGAGGACAGAGCAAAAACGGTTGAAAAATTTCATAAAAGCGGTATTTTAAACGAAAATTCAAACGTACAGTTTGGAGAAGGCGGTGCAGGCGCATTTTCGGACGGCAAGCTTACAACGAGAATTTCAGACCCGATTGCAGGCGATATTGTGCGCATACTCTCCGAATGTTCGGGTATCAGAGAGCTTACATACCTTGCACGCCCGCATATCGGAACGGATAAGCTTTACGAATGTGTGATAAACTTACGCAAAATTATAACGGATATGGGCGGCGAATTTCGCTTTTGCGATAAACTTAAGGACATAAAAACAGAAAACGGAAAAATCGCTTCCGTAATTTCGGAGCAGTCGGGTGAAATACCGTGCGAAATTCTTGTTTTGGCAACGGGACACAGTGCGCACGATATATACAAATTAATGTATAAAAACAACATAAAAATGGAGCAGAAAAGCTTTTCCGTGGGCGTGAGGACGGAGCATAAAAGAGCGGATATAGATAAAATCCGCTA
>USLP01000177.1 GCA_900555525.1 uncultured Eubacteriales bacterium | reverse complement strand
GAAAGAGAACGCGAGGCGGCATACGAGCAAAGACTTGAAAGCCGAACTCCTGCCTGCGCGGTTATCACGTTTTCCTCATTTGACAGAGCGCTTAATTTTGAAAGATTTATATACGCTCCGTCATGAAAATCATCTGTAAAAAGTATGTTTGAGCCGTTTCCGAAAACAAAATATTTCATACCTTTTTCTCGGCAGATTTTTATAATCAATTTAAGTTCTTCGACCGTTTCGGGCATAAGAAAATATTCGCATTCGCCGCCGACTTTAAAAGTGCAATGATTTTTGAGCGGTTCGTTCGTTTTGATATTTTCGCTTTTTAAAATATCCGTAAAAATAAATATCAGTCCTTTTTTATCTGCCCAAAGCGGCAGCTCCTATTATGCCTGCGTCGTTTCCGAGCGATGCAAGACGTATTTCGCTGTGCTTAACTCTGTCTCCGCCGTACATACGCTTTTTCGTTTCCGCTATAAGCGGAACAAGAAGATTGTCGCCCTCATGCGAAACTCCGCCGCCCAAAAGTATAACTTCGGGAGCGATAAGGTTTGTTATGTTTGCCAGACCCTCGGCAAGATATTTTATATAATTGTCAACACCAGCCTGTGCGGCTTTATCTCCCTCACGTGCGGCGGCAAATGCCGTCTTTCCCGAAACTTTTCCGTCCTTTTCCGCCATTTTTGCCATTACGGAATCGGGATTTTTTTCTATTGCACGCTTTGTATCTCTTATGAGAGCCGTAGCGGAGGAATATGCCTCCCAGCAGCCTTTTCTTCCGCAGGTGCATTGCTCGCCGTCAACGTTTATTACTGTATGACCTATTTCCGCACCTGTAGATTTATATCCCTCCCAGATTTTTCCGTTTAGGATAATTCCGCCGCCTACGCCCGTTCCCAAAGTAACGACAACGGCGCTTTCCTTTGCGCCGCCCGCAACGGCTTCGCCCAAAGCGGCAACGTTTGCGTCGTTTGAAATATATACGGGTTTGTCGATATATTTATGAAATTCCTCGACAATATGAAAATCTCTTAAATTAAGGTTGTTTGCATACACCACAATGCCCTCTTTTGAATTGAGCGCACCCGGAATACCTATTCCCACGGATTTTATTTCCGAAAGCGGAATATTTGCATTTTTGGAAACCGAAAGCGCAAGGTCGGTCATATCCTTAACCATTTTTTCGGGTTCTTCGGTATTTGTTTTTACGGAAGATTTATAAATAATTTCCCATTTATCGTTTGTAATTCCGACGGCTATGTTTGTTCCGCCCAAGTCTATTCCCATATAGTACATAATTATTTCTCCTTTATTAGCCTTATTTTTTTATATAATTTTTGAATTTGTCTATGTCGCTGTTTATTATAAGTTCGCTTGGAAAATCGATTTCCTCGACAAGCTTTAAGCTTTCGTTAAAATTCCCGACGTCCTTTGCCTCATGCGCATCGGAGGAAACGGCAATTTTTACGCCGTACCTTTTGCAGAGCGCGATAACCTCACGGCACAAAGCGCCTGCGCCCTTTCTCATTCCCGTAAGCGAGCTGTTGTTTATCTCTATTATTTTATCATATTCACATGCGGTCTTTATTATTCTTTCAAAATCGCATGGGAATTTCGCCTGACCGATATGCCCCAGACAGTGTATATGCGGATTTATAAGTGCGTTTATATATGCGTTTGTTATATATTCTTTATCATGATTGAAAAAACATACGCTGTGAATACTTGCAATTACCCAATCAAGCATCGCTATATCGTTTTCGGGGAGGTCAACCGTTCCATTATCGTCTAAAATATTAAGCTCAACACCTCTGAAAATCTCAAGTTCTCCGCTCGTTTTCGGAAGCTTCAAAAGCCCCTCGAAATATGCTTCGGACGGCGAATCGCCGTATTTCGGTCCGTGGTTCGTTATGCAGATACCCGCCATACCCAAAGCCCTTGCACGCTCTATATTTTCCGTAAGCGTTGCCTTTGCGTGCTTGCTTTGAAGCGTGTGGCAATGCGTTTCAACCGCTATTTTCATACGTCCGCCTCCTCGCCCGTAAGGTCATAGGCATCACAGCCCGTAATTTTTACGTTTACGTATTCGCCTATATCCGTACCCGATTTACTTGTAAAATAAACCTCTCCGTCTATTTCGGGAGAATCCATATAAGTGCGTCCGCCGTAAACTCCGTTTATGCTGTCGATTTCCTCAACAAGCACGGTATACGTTTTTCCGATTCTTTTTTTGTTTTTCTTTAAAGAAACGGCATTTTGTATTTCCATAATTTCTCCCGCCCGTTTTTCTTTTACCCTTTTGGGAAGCTTACCCGTGATTTTCGCCGCTCTTGTTCCCTCCTCGGTTGAATACGGGAACACTCCCAAACGGTCAAAATATCCTTTTTTCACAAAGTCTTTAAGCTCCTCGTGTTCTTCTTGCGTTTCCGACGGAAAACCGCTTATCAAAGACGTACGTATAACGGCGTCGGGGATTTCTTCCTTTATCTTTTTTAGAAGGGCTGCAATTTTCTTTTTCGTTATTCTTCTGTTCATAAGCGATAAAATTCTATCGTTTATATGCTGTATCGGAATATCGAAATACGGCAGAACCTTATCGGAATTTTTTATAAATTTGAGAAGCTCGTCCGTGATATTCTCAGGGTACAGGTAATGAAGCCTTATCCATCTTATACCGTCAATCTCCGAAAGCTTTTCCAAAAGCGGTATAAGCATATTTTTTTTGTATAAATCAACGCCGTAGCGTGATGTGTCCTGCGCTATAACGATAAGCTCCGTTATGCCCATTTGCGCCAGCTTTTGCGCCTCCGAAACGAGCTTATCCATAGGCTCGGAAACATATTTCCCTCTGATTTTCGGTATTGCACAGTAGGAACAGCCGTTTGAACAGCCGTCCGCAATTTTCAGAAACGAATAGTAAAACGGCGTTGTTAAGGTTCTTCCCGTATCGGCAGACGGTGCAAAATGCTTTTCGTTTATATATTCTCTGTATTCGCCCTTTACGGCATTATAAACTGCGTCCGTGATTTTATCGGTATCAAAAACTCCAACAACAGCCGAAAGCTCGGGAATGTCTTTTTTTATCTCGTCCTTATACCGCTGTGCAAGACAGCCTGTGGCTATAACCTTTTTCCCCGTATTGACTGCCGAAAGAAGCTCGCCTATCGCTTCTTTTTTCGCGGCTTCTATAAATCCGCACGTATTTACGATTATAACGTCGGCTTTATCCTCCGTATCGGTAAAAACCGCGCCCTCACGCTCGAGTGCGTCAATCATGCGCTCGCCGTCCACCTTGTTTTTGGAACAGCCGAGCTGTATAAAAAGTATTAATATGTTCTTTAGTCTATTCATAATAATCTATATCCGTATTTATATAATTTTTTATTGCGCCCGAAATGTCGGAAATATTATATCCTTTATTCAAAAGCCTGCTTATTATCTTTTTCGGCTCTAAATTTTTTTCGCACAGGTTTTTTACAAGCTCTTTTAGGTTTTCTTCCTCAAGCTCACGGTCAAAATCATCATCTTCCGCCGTTATGCCCTTGAAATAAAGCTCCTGCTTGATTCTGCGTATTCCCGTACGCTTATACGTCTGCGCTTCGTATATATAGCTTTCCTTATAGCTGTCGTCCGACAAAATCTTTTTGTCGGAAAGCTCGTTTACTATTTCGTCCGCAGTTTCATCTCCGCACCCTTTTGTTTTAAGCTTATCGCGGAGAGATTTTTTTGTGTATATATGACGGGACATTATATTCAGCGCATAATTCATAAATTCCGCCTTGTCGCACCGTTTTTTCAGTTCCGAAATATTGTCGGTTTCCATGCCGTCAAAAAGATTTTCTTTGAAATATGTGTATTCGCTGACGGAAAAAAGATAATCATCGCCGCTAAATATGCTAAGCCGTTTTTTATTTTTTTCCTGCCTTTTGAATGATAATTTCACGTTAAAACACCTAATATTTACTCAATTTTTCGATATAGCTTTCCGCCATCTGCGTTATTTTGTCAAATTCATTGTTTTCTATAAGCTCTTTTTTCGTAAGCGCTCCGCCTATGCCTATTCCCTTTGCGCCCGCAAGCATAAATGCATCGAGATTAAGAAGCG
>USLP01000176.1 GCA_900555525.1 uncultured Eubacteriales bacterium | reverse complement strand
GTCATGGGATAAAATCGCCGATTCTGATTTTGGGAGCAACGCCTTTGGAGGCTGTTCCCGATTTGTTCCGCTATGACATTACGCCGACGGTATTTGAAAAAACGCTCGCCGACGCTATAAGCGAATATTCAAAAACAGCGAAAAAAAGCCTAAAAATTCATATAAAAATCGATACGGGAATGGGCAGAATCGGTTTTTGCTGTTACGAACAGGGGGACGACAGATATATTGACGAAATTGCCGAAATATGCCGCATGGACGGTATAAATGCTGAGGGAATTTTCACGCATTTTTCATGTGCCGACATGGAAAACGGTACTGCGGAAACAAAAAAGCAATTCGAAAATTTTATTTATATTACAAACGAGCTTAAAAACCGCGGTGTTTCAATTCCGATAAGGCACTGCGCAAATTCGGCGGCTATTGCCATGTATCCCGAAATGAAGCTTGATATGGTAAGGGCGGGAATAATACTTTACGGTGAATATCCGTCTGAATTTGTAAAAGCGAATACAACGCTTAAAATTGAGCCTGTAAAAGAGATGAAATCAACCGTTTCTATGATAAAAGAGGTTAATAAAGGAAAAGGAATCAGCTACGGTCAAAATTATCACTCAAAGAATACGGGCGAATGTTTGGCAACCGTATGCGCAGGATATGCCGACAGCTATTTCAGAAGTCTTTCGGGAAAATCAAAGGTAATCATAAACGGTCATTTCGCTCCGCAGGTAGGAAATATATGTATGGACCAAATGGTTGTTGATATAAGCGGAATACCCGATGTGAAGTATGGCACCGAAGTAATTCTTATCGGGCGAAGCGGTGATATTTCCATAAGCTATTCCGATATTGCTGAAATTTTGGGAACTATCAATTATGAAGTAATGTGCGATTCGGGAAAAAGAGTTGTAAAAGCGTATTTTGACAACGGAAATTTTATAAAATCGGTAAATTATCTTGAAAAACTGTAAATTTATTTACAATTAATGTATTTTAAGCACACTAATGGGAAAAACTTATATTGAAGCTTCAATATATTTTTATACAGGAGTGAATAAGTGTGCAAGTAAAACGTGGGGACATCTATTATGCCGATTTAAGCCCTGTGGTTGGATCGGAACAAGGCGGAATAAGACCGGTACTTATTATCCAAAACGACGTGGGAAACAAATACAGTCCGACCGTAATTGCCGCGGCAGTTACGAGCCAGCTCAACAAATCAAAGCTTCCGACACATATAGAAATAGACGCTATGAAATACGGGCTCCCCAAGGATTCCGTTATACTGACGGAACAGATAAGAACAATTGATAAAAAAAGGTTAAAGGAAAAAATAGGTCATGTGGATGAAGGTCTGATGAACAGCGTAACGACGCTCTTTTCGTCAGCTTCGGTCTGTAACGTAAAAGGCGCAAAAGAGCTTTTTCTTCTCTTTTGCGCCTGTATATTTTTTATTTCAATTATTTATTTGAATAAACAATTGTTGTTGCTTCAAACACACCGTTTACCATTGCACCGAGCGCAGTAATCGAAGCGCCTTTTTCAATGTTTTTAAGCGTTTTGTTTGTTGCCATTGCAGCATCATTGTCAATTATCTTTGTAGCATTGTTTGCTTTTGTGCTTACATAAACAATAACAAGATTCTCACCTGTATTTACGGTAATAAAGCCTGCCGAGGTATTAACAGCTTCAACAGTTCCCTTAACGTCCGTTGTCTGTGAAGCGATTGTAGCTTCAACCTTTGAAACATTTTTGCCGTCTAACGTTATGTTTACGTTCTGACCAAGCTGTAAACCGTAGATAGTCTTGCTTTCGCCGTAAACATAGTAGCTTGTATCTTTGTTAAGATTGAATGTCGAATCCTTTCCGCCGCTTGTTATTACAATGTAGCTTTCCTCTGAAATATGAATTGTCGTAATCGTTCCTTTTGTTGACGTAACTTCGGAATATGTGTCGATGCTCTTTATTCTGTTATAAAGAAGCTGTAATTTTGAAATCTTATCTCCCTCGCTTAATGCGGAAAGCGAAACAACATTACCGTTCTTTCTTATAACGGGTTCAGCGTCAGTCATCGTAAATGTATATTCCTTATCCTTTGCGTCTTTAAGAACAAGCGTGGTTTCCGATGCCGTAATATCGATTTTTTCGATAATAAGGTCTGTAAGCTCTTCGCTTGTGTCGCTTACGGTAATTGTTATAATTCTGTCCGCTTTATCAAGTCCCAAAACAACATAATCGTTTGTTCTGAGCTGTGAAAGTTCACCCTCCGAACCGTTGATAACTATTTTATAGCGGTTTTCCAAGAGGTCATAGTTTTCCGTAACGTTTGTATCGATATCCTTTATCTGGATAACGCCTGTTTTTGTTCCAACATGAGAAATGACACCGTCAACCGTTTTGGTAACAACAGGAGCGTCAAAGAAAACGTCAAACTGCTCTATCTCGCCGTCTTTTGTCATTTTAACAAATCCGTAAAGTCCAGTATAAAGATTTTTCGGTTCAATTTTTTCGCCGTTATTTCTTATAACCGCATTTTTGGGAAGGTCATATGTTTTTGTTGCAACGAATACCTTTGTCGTATTATCATCAGCTGAAACAGAATCAACATTAGCCTTTGTAAGCGTATAAGAAACATTGGGAAGAACTCTGAAAAGCATTGTGGCAATTTGCGCTCTCGTAACCTTTGTTTTAGGCGAGAACAAGCCTTCGCCCACGCCTGTCATATAGCCCTTGTCTCTCACGTAATAAACAAAGGGTTTAAATTCCAAAGAAATTTCGCCGTCATCGGAGAAAGCGTTGTCGTATGATTCCAAATCATCTATTGCGTCCGCATTTATTCCGTCTGCCTTCGCAAGGAAAAGCGCCGCTTCTTCACGTGAAACTTCTTCGTCAAGATTCATGTTGACAAAATCGTCAGCCGTGAAAACATTCATAAATATCAAGAACGAAAGTTCTTTTTTGTATGTAGTGGAAAGGCTTTTAAGCTCGTCCGAATAAAGCGATGTTATGCTGTTAATATTTTCTTTAACAGCCGCCGAGTTATAGCCCAAAATTCTTGAAATAAGAAGCAATGCCTGTATTCTTGTTACAGCGGAATCGGGTGTAAAAGTAGTCGCGGACGTACCGTTTATGATACCTTCCTGCGTCATTTTGTTGACAGCCTCATATGCCCACGGATGAGATGTTGCGGTTATATCCGTAAAGCTTGCCGCACCTGCTGTCAGTGAAAACGCCATTGTCAAAAATAGTGTGAACGCCAAAAGTCTCTTTTTCATTTTTTCATTTCCTTTCATTTATATATTTTTTGCGGAAACGGCGCACCGCTTCCGCTTGAATTTACTATTCATCATAACCCATGGGGTTGTTTTTCTGCCAATTCCATGAATCTCTGCACATATCTTCTATGCCTCTTTTAGCCTCCCAACCGAGCTCGTTTTTAGCTTTGGTCGGATCAGCATAGCACGTTGCGATATCGCCGGGACGTCTGGGAGCGATAACATAAGGAATTTTAAGACCGTTTGCCTTTTCAAAAGCCTTAACAATATCCAAAACGCTGTAGCCCGTACCTGTACCCAAATTGTGAACAAACACGCCTGTTTTATCCTTTATATATTCAATCGCTTTGATATGACCCCAAGCCAAATCCATAACGTGAATGTAATCTCTTACACCCGTACCGTCATGTGTATCGTAATCATCGCCGAAAACGCTCAATTTTTCAAGCTTGCCGGAAGCAACCTGTGTTATATAAGGCATAAGATTGTTCGGTATTCCTCTCGGATTTTCGCCGATACGTCCGCTTTCATGCGCACCTATGGGGTTGAAATATCTCAAAAGCGATACTGAAAATTCATTATCCGCAACATAAACGTCTGAAAGTATCTGTTCCAAAAACAGCTTTGTACGTCCGTAGGGGTTTGTAGCTCCGAGCTTCATATCCTCTGTTATCGGAACTCTTTCGGGGTCGCCGTAAACAGTAGCGGAGGACGAGAAAACTATCTTTTTGACATTGTTTTTCTTCATCGCTTCCAAAAGCGCAAACGTACCGCTCAAATTGTTTTCATAGTACTTAAGCGGAATTTTAACGGATTCGCCGACAGCC
>USLP01000175.1 GCA_900555525.1 uncultured Eubacteriales bacterium | reverse complement strand
GTTGTTGTCTTGCTTTTCGCTCTTGTTTCCATGTATTTGCCGAGTGTAACAAACGTTAAAATCATCGCCGCCGACTCAAAATATAAATGCGCGCTTTTTCCAAGCTCCGCCACGCTGAAAATAAAAGATGACAAAACGCCTATGGCGATAAGCGAATCCATTGTCGGCGCACCCTTAAACAATTTCACAATGCCGTTTTTGAATATTCCGAAATTAACGCATATAACGGGAAGCGTCAGAAAAAGCTGTAAAATTCCGTTTATTTTCATGTTATGAAGCGCATGAGGCAAGGGTAAATTCATCATATGCCCCATCGAAACGTAAAACAGCGGTAAAGTGAATATAATCGATAAAATAAGTCTTTTTGCATACGGATTTTCTTTTTTTCTGCCTGCGTTTAAATCCGCCTTATCCGATTTAACGCTTGCGCCGTAGCCCGCCGCCTTTACGGCTCGTATTATATCGCTTTCAGTTAATTTTGTTTCGTCAAATACGGCGGTCATGCTGTTTGCAAGTAAATTTACGCTTGCGCTTTCTATGCCCGAAAGCGCATTTACCGCCTTTTCAACATGAGCGGAGCATGACGCACAGCTCATTCCCGTAACATCAAATTCAACATTTTTCATATAATCACTCCTTAGATTGAGGATTGTATTTCATGGCTCTGAACGCATTCAAAACCGCTATCATGGCAACGCCGACATCCGCAAATACGGCGCCCCAAAGATTAGTTATACCGAGCGCACCCGTTATCAGGAAGAAGAATTTCACACCGAGTGCGAAAGCAATGTTCTCGTTTGCAATAAGAATCGTCTTTTTTGAAATTTTTATAGCCTTTGACAAGCTCTTTAAATCATCGTCCATAATAACCACGTCTGCGGCTTCTATCGCCGCTTCCTATTGCGCCCATAGCGACGCCTACGTCGGCATATGCAAGCGACGGTGCGTCGTTTATGCCGTCCCCGACAAAGAGAAGTTTTCTTCCCTTTGGAACGTCGTTTTTCAGTTTTGACACATATTTAACCTTATCCTGCGGCAAAAGTCCGCAATGTATTTCGTCTGCGCCTACTGCCTTTCCGACTCTTTCGCCCGTCTCTTTTTTATCACCCGTAAGAAGCACGGTTTTTCTTACTCCGCTTTCCTTAAGAAGCGAAACGGCACGTGGTGCGTCGGGTTTAAGCTTATCTTCTATGATTATGCTTCCTATATATTTTCCGTTTTCGGAAACGTTTACGTCCGTTCCTACGGAATCATGCGAAGGAAGAGGTATATTAAGATATGAAAACAGCTTTGCATTTCCCACAGCTATACTTTTGCCGTCTATGTCCGCAGTTATTCCCATTCCCGAAAGTTCTTTGAAATTTTTTATTTCCGAGGTAAGCCGTTCTTCTCCGCTTGCCTTTTTGAGAGCCTGCGCAACAGGGTGGTTGCTGTGAAATTCCGCCATGGCGGCAAGGCGCAAAACCTCGTTTTCGTCATAATTTTCCGTTATGATTTCCGATACCGCATATTTGCCCTCGGTAAGCGTTCCCGTTTTATCGAATACGACTGTATTGATTTTAGTGACTGCATCCAGATATAACAGTATCGGCTTTTGAAAGAGCCTCTATATACTGCGAACCCTTAACGAGTATACCTCGCTTTGAGCTTGCGCCTATTCCGCTGAAAAACGAGAGCGGAACGGAAATTATAAGCGCGCACGGACACGATACTACAAGGAATATAAGCGCTCTTTCAACCCATTCGCGTTTATTGGGAACATGGAAACAAAGCGGAATAACAATTCCCAAAATTGCCGCGCATATAACAACGGCAGGCGTATAATATTTTGAAAATTTTGTAATAAAGTTTTCGGATTTTGATTTTCTGCTGCCTGCCTCCTCGACAAGCTTAAGCACCTTTGAAACGGTAGACTGCGAAAATTCATTTTTGACCTTTACCTTAAGCATACCGTTTAAGCAAATACATCCGCTTGTAACACTGCTTCCGATTTTTACGGAAACAGGTTTTGATTCGCCCGTCATGGCTGACGTATCGATAGCCGCCTCACCCTCGGTAACAATGCCGTCAAGCGGTACTCTTTCGCCTGCGTTTATGACGATTATATCGTCTTTTTTCACGCTTTCGGGGTCAACCTTTATCATTTTTCCGTCTGCCTCAATGTTGGCATAGTCGGGTTTTATATTCATCAGATTTTTTATTGAACGTCTTGACTTATCCACAGCGTAGCTTTGGAACAGCTCGCCCACCTGATAAAGCAGCGCAACCGCCGCCGCTTCGGGATACTCGCCTATAAAAAACGCTCCCAAGGACGCTATTAACATAAGAAAATTTTCGTCAAAAATCTGCATATGCGCAATGTTTCTTAAAGCCTTTAAAATTATATCGTAGCCTGCAGCCAAAAACGAAGCAACAAACGTTAAAAGCTTATACACGCCGCAAACTTCGGGCATTAAAACAGCCGCAATAAGCAAAAGCGCGCTTATAATAATTCTGAAAAGCATTTTTTTCTGCTTCTTTTTCATGTAATCAGCCCCTTAATTTTTTACGCTTCCAATGTGCAGTCAGGTTCTATCTTTTTAATGATTTTTTTCGTTTCTTTTATAATTCCGGCAAAATCGCCCTCATCGGCGTCTATCGACAGTCTGCCTGCTATAAAGCTTAATGTACATTCATTAACGCCTTCGATTTTTGAAACAGCCTCCTCGATTTTTGCAGCGCAGTGTGCGCAGTCCAAATCTTCCAATACAAATGTCTTTTTCATAGTAAAAATCTCCTTATATATATATTATTTTTTTACTCCGTTATATGGTCCATTCCCTGCCCTATTATTGTTCTTACGTGATCGTCGGCAAGAGAATAAAACATTGTCTTTCCGCTTCTGCGTGATTTTATCAGGCTTGCCTGCTTTAAAATCCTAAGCTGGTGCGAAATCGCCGAGGTTGTCATATTGAGAAGCGCCGCTATATCGCATACGCACATCTCCGACTCAAAAAGCACATAAAGGATTTTTATTCTCGTGCTGTCGCCGAATACCTTGTAAAGCTCCGCCAAATCATAAAGAATTTCTTCATGCGGCATAACCTTCATAACCTTATCCACAGTATCCTTATGCGCATGAATAAATTCACAGCCCATATCGTTTTGTTCTTCTTCTATAATATGCTTCATCATTTCACCTCCGTTTAATTTCGTTTAAACACTTGAACGATTGTTCAAGTGTTATTATATACTATCTTTTCCTTTTTGTCAATACTTTTTTGAAAAATTCTTTAAAAAAATAAAAAAAAACGGATTTTGAAATCAATCAAAATCCGTTTTTGTGTTATCTTGCAACTATTATTCGTATTAAGCCGCCCGTTTTTTCGGTTTTATCGTAATATGCCGTAAGCTGATATTTCTGTGAACCGTTTACGATATCAGAAAGCGGAATAATCGTATAGTTCCCCATTGCGTCTTTTTTGTATACGGTCGCTTTATCGTAAAGCTTATATTTCTTACTGCCTGCTGTTACGGAGTCTGTCGTAACCTTGGAAACAACCGCGTCAAGGCGGGTAAGCGCCGACAAGCTCTGAAGCCTTCCTCTTGAATCTGTTGAAATACGTGCAGGCTGACCGGATATAACATTATACACAACAGAATTTGTCTGCATAGTCGTAACGTTTCCGCCTATATCTATCGTATAGCTTCCTGAAAGATAAAGTCCTCCGCTCGCTTCCTTTGCAGACGTAACAACGCCGTACGAATACATATCGCCCGTTACGTCCTTTAAAATCATTTCCTTTATTTCGCCTGCGCTGTTCTTCGAGCAATAAAGTATATCGCTTTCCGAAAGGTTTACGCCGTCAAGTCTTTGCAAAAATACTTTTGTATAGCTTCCCGATTTGCTCGGTTCCGTTGTGCTTATATCTATTATATCAACACTGCTTGCAAACGGCGTGTTTCCGATTTTACGGTTTTCGTAGCTTACCGTTCCCGAAATTCCCGATTTCGCTGTCTGACGGGCAATTTTACCTGTACCGCCCGAAAAATTAACCTTTACAACCGAATTTAAAAACGTATCGTAATCCGCATTAACGCTGTATTTGCTTATATCCCCGTTCGGAAGAGCAAG
>USLP01000174.1 GCA_900555525.1 uncultured Eubacteriales bacterium | reverse complement strand
GATTCGGGAAGCGTACCGTATAACGAGGAGTATGATATGCGCCCCGCAACGTTCCGTTATGAGGATTCAAGATGCGCCCTGTGGGAAAATGCAAAGGGTTTTTATGTTTCGGGACTTTTTAAAAACTGCTATGCCGACGATACTATAGAGATTGCGAAAATAGATACAAAAGAAGAAACAATGACAACGGCTATTCCGCATTTGAGCGGTTTTGCCGCAGACAGCTACACAAGCTTTTTTGCGGTTAATCTTTTGGAGGAAATAGATATTCCGGGAGAATATTTCATAGACAGCGAAACAAAAAAAGTATATTTCTATCCGAAGAACGATGTAAAGGACGCACTTATTCAGATTTCCGTTTTGGATACGCCTATGGTATCGCTCAAAAACTGTGAAAACATAACGTTTTCGGGAATAACGTTTGAAAATTCGAGAGGAACGGGCGCATATATCGAGGACGGAAACGGCTGTATCTTTGAAAACTGCGTTTTCAGAAATTTAGGCATGGTAGGCGTTCAGATAGGAAAGGGCGCAACTGCGCTTCCCGAAGGACGTCATACGGCACACGGCAAATTTGCGCCCGATGTTAAACCTCCCGTATCGGAAAGCGAAATAATTGGCTCATGGCATGAAATGCTTTATATGAATGCGGCTTGGAACAACGACGGCGGAAAAAACCACGGTATTGTGGACTGCGAAATATACAACACCGCAACGGGCGGTATTATCCTTTCGGGCGGCGACAGAAAAACGCTCGACAAGGCAGGCAACTACGTGGAAAACTGCGACATTCATAATGTAAACCGCCTTGACAGAACGTATAAAGCAGGCGTTAATATTGCGGGCGTCGGCAACAGAGTATCACATTGCAATATATATGATATGCCCGGTTTTGCGGTATATCTCCACGGTAATGACCACATAATCGAGTATAACGATATTCATGACGTTATAACCGAGGTTGCGGACGCAGGCGCATTTTATATGGGACGAGATCTCACTGAGGTCGGAAACGTTCTGCGCTATAATTGTTTCCATGATATCGGACCGAAGATAAAATCCGTAATGGGAATATGCGCGGTTTATTTCGATGATTATTGCAGCTTTAATGCTGTACACGGCAACTATTTCATAAATATCGGCGGAACAACGTTTGGTGCGGTATTCTGGAACAGAGGCTGTGATGCCTCCGTTTCGAGAAACGTTTTTGTTGACTGCGAGCTTCCGATAAGACCGCATCACTATTGCATGAAGGGTGTAAGAAAAGAACTTATGAATCCCGAATCAATTTTGAATATCCGTGCTTTCTGCGATGACGAAAACGATTTGAGAGGCGTGGATATCCGCAGTGAAGCTTACAAAAAAGCGTATCCGTATCTTTATGAGGTTTATGAGGGTACATATTCGGCAGGCTCGAACATATGGCACAATACGGTCATTAGCGATAAGGAAAACGACTTTAAGGATTATAAAAACGGCGATTTGACCTTGACCGACAAAAGCATGGCTTTGAAATGGCCTCAGCCTGAGGTTTATGATACGGTTTTGGGTATCGTTGACGGAACAATTGCTTTTGACCCCATTGATTTTAAAACGATAGGCAGACAGAAAGCATAGCTTTCGGAGAATAAAAATGAAAAAAGTAAAAGACCTTCTTAAAGAATACGTAACGATAACTGCGGCGGTTTTGCTCGTCGCCGCAGGAATATATTTCTTTAAATTTCCAAACCATTTTTCAACGGGCGGAGTAAGCGGAATTTCCGTCATTTTGGGCGCGCTGTTCCCAAGGTTCTCAAATGGTGATTACGTCATGGCGATTAATGTAATACTGCTTATTTTGGGAATGATTTTGCTCGGCAGGGAATTTTGCTTCAAAACCGTATATTGCAGTCTTTTGATGTCGCTTTCTATATGCGTGTTTGAAAAAATATTCCCTATGACCGCACCGCTTACAGACCAGCCGATGCTTGAGCTTGTATATTCGATTTTGTTTCCTGCCGTGGGAAGCGCCATACTTTTTTATAATGACGCGTCAACGGGCGGAACGGATATTCTTGCAATGATTTTAAAGAAATACACGGGTCTTAATATCGGCCGTGCGCTGTTTTGTACGGATTTTATTATAGCGGGGTCGACAATATTCGTTTTCGGAATAAAAATCGGACTGTTCTCGCTTTTGGGACTTCTGGCAAAGTCGCTTGTTGTGGATAATGTTATAGAAAGTATAAGCATATCGAAATTCTTTGTAATAATAACCTCACATCAGGAGGAAATACGGGAATTTATAAATACAAAACTGCATAAAGGCGCAACGATATGCGAATGTTCGGGAGCATATTCCGAAGAAAAATTTCATCTTATTCTGACAGCGGTAAACCGTGCGCAGGCGAAGCACTTAAAGGAATATATAAAATCCGTGGACAAACACTCGTTTGTGGTTATAACAAACAGCTTTGATATAATCGGAAAAGGTTTCAGAGAATATCTTTAACAGGCATAAACCTCTCCAAATTCGGGGAGGTTTATTTTTGTGCCAAAATCACAGAAACATATATATATAAAATTGTGCGGAATTTTATCGAAAAGTTCTTGACAAAAACGTTAGACAATTGTATAATAAGGGTAGAATTAGACAATTGTATAAAAGGAGAGCGAATATGAAAACGAAGATAACTCATCTTCCCGACAGTGAGCTTGAAATAATGCTTGCGGTTTGGGAGGGAAAAGGCGAGATAACGTCTGAATATCTTTCCGAACGGCTTGATAAAAGCTGGGCAAAGGGAACGCTTTTAACGCTTCTTTCGAGGTTGTGCGCAAGAGGATTTCTAAAATGCGAGAAGAAAAACAGAATAAACGTGTATACTCCGCTCGTTTCGTATGACAGCTATCTCAAATGCGAAAGCATGGGGTTTTTGAGAAAATTTCATAAAAAATCGCTGACGGGGCTTGTCGCTTCCTAGTATGACGGCGACGCAATTTCACAAAGCGAGCTTATGGAGCTTAAAAAATTCATAGAGGAGGCGGAGAAGTGATAGGAACACTTTTTGAAATTACAATTTCAATGTCGGCGGTAATACTTTTGCTTTTTATGCTTATGCCGTTTATGAAAAAGCGTTACAGCGCAAAGCTCAGGTATTATATATGGCTCGTCATAGCCTTAAGGCTGTGTCTGCCGTTTAACATAACGCTTCCCAAGGCTCCCGTCAAGCTTAATATGGAAAATACAAGCATTATTCCGAAAAATATAAGAGGTGAAAACGGCGGCAAAATCATCTCCGAAACCAACGGAACACAGCCGCATCAAAACGAAAATGCGGAAAGTTCGGAAAGCGCAAAAAGCACAGAAAGCACGAAAAAAGAAATTCCGCTTAAGAATATAATTACATATATATGGCTTTTGGGTGCGGCAGGATTTTTTGCATTTTATATGTACGGATATTTTTCGTTCAAAAGGAAAATACGTGCGCATTTATACGAATGCGATAACACACTTCTTACGGAAACGGCACAGCCGCTCGGAATAAAGCGTATCCCGAAGCTGTATAAATGCCCGCTTATAGACAGCCCGATGATGACGGGATTTTTCGCTCATGCGGTAATAATTCCCGAAAAGGAATATACGGCGGACGAAATGAGCGGAATTCTGAAGCATGAGCTTATACATTTAAAAAGAGGAGATATATGGTATAAGCTGATACTCATTATTGCAAAAAGCATTCATTTTTTCAATCCGATTGTACATATAATGGTTAAGACAGCTTGCCGTGATATTGAATATTCTTGTGATGACGCTGTTGTTGAAAACAGAGATATAGAATTTAGAAAAAAATATTCGCTGGCAATTTTGAAATCCATGACGAGAGCGGATATGGGTTTTTCCGTGAATTTGGGTGAAAGCGAAAAGCAGAAAAAACAGCGTTTCAAAAATATTTTAAATACCTGTGGACAAGCAAAAGGGAGTATGCTATATTCTATTTAAAGATAATTTTAAATGGGTAAGAAGATTATGAAAGAAACAAATATTTTTAAAGTATTGGCGGATCAACAACGGAGAGAGATTCTGATAATGCTAAAAGATGGCCGATTAAATGCTGGGGAGATTGCCGAAAAATTACA
>USLP01000173.1 GCA_900555525.1 uncultured Eubacteriales bacterium | reverse complement strand
ATTATGCCTATCTTTTCCCAGCCGTATTCTTCGGCATGAGCTTTGGCATAACGCATTGCTCTCATTGCGTCATACTGCGGTGCGGGATAGCGGTACGGACTTACTCTGTATTCCGTAACAATCGCGCTGACGCCGTTTTCCATAAGCCACTGCGCATAGCCGTAGGATTCATAGTCCGACTTAATTTCATAGCCGCCTCCTGCGCATACAACGATACAGGTTTTTGCGCCCTTTGCATTATAAATTGTAATATTGGGAACGTCTTGCCCCAGGCTTTCGTCATAAAGAGGCGCCTGCTCTTTGTTCCACAAATAGATTTTCTCATTCATTTTATTATCCTCCGAAAAATAAAAAAATTTGACAAACTCAATATTTTATGTTATACTGTTTAAATCATAAAAAAAGAAGGTATCACGATGAAAAACAAAACTTTGGTATTTACAAGACCGTCCGTTGTTTGCACTCTCGCGCTTATAAGCTGTTTACTTTGGGGAAGCGCATTTCCGTGCGTAAAAATCGGTTATTCACTTTTTAAAATTTCGCCCTCCGACACGGGTTCACAGCTTGTATTTGCAGGTATGCGCTTCACGCTCGCAGGGATAATGGCAATCCTTACGGCAAGCGTTATACGAAAGCAATTCGTACACCCCAAAAAAGAAACTGTAAAATATGTAATCAAACTCGGCTGTGTACAGACGTTTCTGCAATATTTACTTTTTTACATAGGTCTTGCGCACACAACGGGAATAAAATCGTCAATTCTCGACGCTTCAAATGTTTTTGTGGCGATACTCATTTCATCGCTTATTTTCAAATATGAAAAACTGAGCGCAAAAAAGCTCTTAGGCTGTGCCGCAGGCTTTGCGGGCGTTATACTGATAAACCTGGGAGACGGCGGAATTTCGGGCGGTTTCTCCCTGAACGGCGAAGGCGCAATTTTCATGTCCACCGTTGCATATGCGCTTTCCTCCGTACTCGTAAAAAAATATTCCGATTATGAAGACACGCTTGTTTTAAGCGGTTACCAATTCCTTTTCGGAGGAATTTTGCTTACATTTATCGGACTTATTTTCGGCGGAGCATTTCCCGATTTCTCGTTTTCATCGGTTTTACTTCTCATATATATGGGCTTTATTTCCGCTTGCGCATATTCGCTTTGGGGAATACTTCTTAAATACAACACAGTAGGAAAAGTTACGATTTACAGCTTTTCCACTCCCGTATTCGGAGTATTTCTCTCTGCGCTTATACTAAACGAAAACAAAGCCTTCGGTTTAACAACCCTTATCTCCCTTGCACTTGTTTGTATGGGAATTATATTGGTGAACAGGAGCAAGGATTAATAAGCCTTGCCCCAATAAAGCATTTTCTTCGCAGGTCTTCCGCAGCAAACGCATTTGTCGGAAATATGCTCCTGCTCGAACGGGATACAGCGGCTCGTAACCGTTGTGTCCTCTTTTATTTTAAGTTCGCATTCCAAATCACCGCACCACATAGCTTTTATAAAGCCGGGCTTATTTTCCGCGATGTCCTTGAGTTCTTCGTAATCATGCGCATAAGACGTCATTTCTTCTCTGCGTTTTAACGCTTTTTGGAAAAGTCCGTTCTGAATTTCATTAAGCATATTTTTTGCTTCTTCTTCTATGTTATCGAGCGATACGATTTTCTTTTCTCTTGTATCACGTCTTACCATAACAGCCTGATTTTTCTCAATATCCTTAGGTCCGAGTTCGATTCTCAAAGGTACGCCCTTCATTTCATACTCGGAGAATTTCCAGCCGGGTGATTTTTCGCTGTCGTCAAGCTTAACAGTGAAAGCGGAAAGCCTGTTCTTAATTTCCGCACATTTCTCCAAAACCCCCTCCTTATGCTGTGCAATAGGAATAAGCGCAATCTGAATAGGCGCAATATTCGGAGGAAGTACAAGTCCGTCATTATCGCCGTGTACCATGATTATAGCGCCGATAAGTCTTGTCGATACTCCCCACGAGGTTTCATAAACATATTCCTGCTTATTGTCTTTATTTGTAAACTGAATATCGAACGCTTTTGCGAATCCGTTTCCGAAGTTGTGCGATGTACCCGACTGCAAAGCCTTACCGTCATGCATAAGGCTTTCTATTGTATAAGTAGCCTCTGCGCCCGCAAATTTTTCCTTATCGGTTTTTTGTCCCTTTATTACAGGAATAGCCAAATATTTTTCACAGACGTCCGCATATAAATTGAGCATTCTTAAGGTTTCTTCCTGTGCTTCTTCATACGTAGCATGGACGGTATGACCCTCCTGCCACAAAAATTCGCACGAACGCAGGAACGGTCTTGTCGTCTTTTCCCATCTTACAACGCTGCACCATTGATTGTAAAGCTTGGGCAAATCTCTGTAGGATTCAACAATATCCGCATAATGGTCGCAGAACAAGGTTTCGGAGGTCGGACGTACGCAAAGTCTTTCGGTAAGCTTTTCGTTACCGCCGTGCGTAACCCATGCAACCTCAGGCGCAAAACCCTCTATATGCTCTTTTTCCTTATTGAGCAGGCTTTCGGGAATGAACATCGGCATATAAACGTTTTCGTGTCCCGTTTCCTTGAATTTTTTATCCATTACTGCTTTTATATTTTCCCATATCGCAAAGCCGTACGGACGTATTATCATGCATCCTTTAACAGACGAATATGCAATCAAATCCGCCTTTTTTACTATATCTGTGTACCATTTCGCAAAATCCTCGTCCATAGACGTTATATCCTGAACAAGCTTCTTATTATCGTTACTCACCTTTTGTATCTCCTTTTCATTTTGTTATTTATCTTTATTTTCAATTATTTCGTTTGCTTTTTTTATAATATCGCTTTCGTTGAAAAATACGTCGCTCTCTATAATATTTTGTTTGAGTTTGGTTTCAAAATAGTTGTTGTTGCAAGCCGCTTTGATTTCTTTTTCTATGTCCGACATCGGGATTCCGTTATCCCATTGTTTTATTTTTTTGATGATATGATAGCCGAATTTTGTTTCCACAATATCGGAAATTTCGCCCTCTTTTAAGTTAAGAGCGCCCTCATAAAACTCGTCAACCATCTGACCTTTTGTGAAAATATATCCGTCGGGATTTGATATCGAGCCGGGGTCCTGCGAATTTTCAAGCATGATTTTTGTGAAATCCGCATCGGGCTTTTTAACCTCTTCCAAAAGCTGCTGTGCCTTTTTTAAGCCCTCGCCGTTTTCGCCCTTTTGTATAAGAATATGCTGCGCTTTAAGCCACAGACCTTTGGATTCGTTCAGTCCGTCATAATATGACTGCATTTCTTCGTCAGTAACCTCTTTCAAATCCGCCGCATTATTAAAAATCTTATCGGAAAGAGCATAATCTTTTATATAATTGTTTTGTATATACTCTTTGTCGGTAATTTCCGCTTTTTCCATTTTGGATTCAACCGAATTTTTTTCCGAAAAAGCCTTCACTTCATCATCTGTTATATCTGCGTTAAGCTCCTTTGCAAGCTTACCCAAAGAATCATTTATAAGCAGGTAGCTGTCAACCTCCGAGAAATAATTCTGCGACGCTGTTTTCAAGTCGCCGTAAATGAATTTTGAAATATCGAAAAACTGCGTATAATTAACGGTTTTTCCGTCTCCGTAAACTGCGGCAACGTCATCACCGAGCGTTTTATAATCATCGGAATAAATACGCACCGTCATCGTGGTGGGACTGTAATAAGTATGTGCCGTAATACCTTCAAGCGAAGAGAAGTTTATGTAAGTTCTGTCGTTTAAAATAAACGTATCGGCAGTAATATATTTATCGTCAACACTCAAAATCACGCTGTCCGTATAAAGCGTTTCATTGGACGAATCCGAGAGCGTCGGATTGTATTCGCCGACATACTGCGTGCTTTTTTCGCCGTTTGCGGTTATTTTTATACTTCTTGCGCCGTCGTCCCATATGACGTTGCTGCCCATTGTTTCAAATACGGCGCGAAGCGGTACATAAAGCGCATTTCCCACAAAATAGTTGTCCGCAGTCAAATAATTGCCGTTTACTTTAACGCCGAACGCATTTTTTATAACGCTGTACTCCGCAGTTTCCGCCGATACAACGCCAACAGACAGTATTGCCGCCG
>USLP01000172.1 GCA_900555525.1 uncultured Eubacteriales bacterium | reverse complement strand
GTCTTGTTTGCTCCCCCCATTAAATGGAAACCGACAAAATGCCCATTGAACTTATCACAAAGCCAATAACGCAACTCGGGCTGTACCATCACCAGTTTCAACATTTTATTATCGCTGTATTTCCAGGGATTATAATAAAACGGAATATCCACTGTAAGCTTCTTGCTCAACCCTACTTCCACTCCTAAGTTTGGTATGGCGACGGCATCTATCGCCACATTAGTCTTAACAGCCACCTGTCCATACATAAATAAGGAAGAAGCCAGCAGACACACCCATGAAAATAAAAATCTTCGTATTACCATATTCAATTCTCTCTAGCTAAGTTATTTTTTACATCACAAAGGTAGAGGCTATTCTTTTAACAGGATATTGGCAAATTAATCTTTATTAAGAGGTGGTTTCGGCAAAATACAGAATGAACAAAAAACAATCTTAGTTCCTATTTCCGTCAAAAACAGAACATCCATTCAATGAGAAACATTCCAACTATCAAATGGAACACCAACGGAGTTTTCTCCATCCATAAATGAAAATCCTTTCAGAAAAGAAAACGCCGCTCTGCTGTGCAGTCTGCCCCTCTTTTCGTGCTTTTCTTTAATTATACAACATTTTTGTCTTTTTTGCAATATATTTTTTAAATTTTATATAACTTTGTTATTTTTGTATAAAGAACATATAAAAAATTATGCAAAAACGGCTTTCAAATCCATTATATGTAAAAAATCGCTCCGAAAATACAGAGCAATTTATCTTACCATTTTTCTTTTGCATTGTGATGTGCCGTACCTATAAAGCCAACCTGCTTAAAATCTTCAAAATTATTTCTTATGATATAATCTATATATGATTCTATCATCAATGCCGTTAATCTGTAACCCATAGGATTCAGGTGATTGTCAAGATAAAATTTCTTTCTGAATTCGTCATCGTAAGGCGGCGCATATTTTTGCAAGTCTATAACATAGCTGTTATCAAAAATCTCCGTAAGCTTATACAAAACTTCTCTGTGCTTTTCATAAAGTTCATTTCTCTTTTCGTCCGCCGTATCCTTGGGCATTGTTACAAAGAAAAACTTTGCTTTCGGCTCTATCGCCTTATACTTTGATATTATGCTCGCATAATATCCGACAAAAGTCGGCTTGTTTTTTGCATAATCGTTTTTATCTATATCCGTAATATCTCCAAATTCTGTTTCGCCCGCCATAACCTGCGTTATATCGTTCACACCGAGCGCAATAATATATGCCTTGCTTCTGTATTTCGGGTCATAAAAACCGTTTTCTCGAGCAAAGTCGTCATAGCATTTCGCGGACATTCCGCCCTTTGAAAAATTATACACGGTACAGCCCACATCTCTTGCCAAAAACTGACCCCATGAATATTCGTACATATCGTGCCAGCTTCTGTTTCCGTTTTCAAATGCTTCAAATTCGCCCGACGACAAGCTGTCGCCTATGCAGGCAATTGTTCTGAAAATTCCGCAAAAGCCACCGTTTGGGGCTATTTTATCAAGCGGTTTTTCATCTTTATTGTTTATGTATTCCATAATATTCATATCTATACCTCTCCTATCCGCCTATTTGGCAATATAATCCTGTACGTTCCACGGCACGTTTTAATGAATTCATTTTATCATCTGTGGGCGGAACTATATCTTCTAATGTATACGTTCTTCCGAGCGCCTTATATTTGTCAAGCCCCAATCTGTGATACGGCAATAAATGAAGCTGTGAAACACATTTTAAAGTGCTTGCAAACTCGGCAATTGCCGATATTTCCTCCTCCGTATCGTTAAAAGTGGGAATAACGGGCACACGGATAGTAAGCTCATCTCGAATGTTGGAAAGCTTTTTTGCATTTTCCAAAATAATTTCGTTTGGAACACGGGTAAAAGCCTTATGTTTTTCGCTGTTCATATGCTTTATATCCATCATATAATAATCAATATGCGGTGAAATTTCTTCTATAATTTCAAATTTCGTCATAGATGTGGTTTCGATTGCCGTATTTATTCCCGAATCATGAGCCGCCATAAAAAGAGCCTTCGCAAATTCATGCTGAAAATATGCTTCGCCGCCCGACAGCGTCATACCGCCGCCCGAACGTCTGTAATACGGAAAGTCTTTCATAACCTCGGCAATAACCTCTCTTACGGTAGTGTCCTCGCCTGCAACGGTTTTGTTCCCCATTACCATTTTTTGAATCTCATGCTCCTGCGATTCGGGATTACAGCACCAGCGGCACCGCAAAGGACAGCCTTTCAAAAAGACAATTGTACGTATTCCCGGACCGTCATGGACGGAAAATTTCTGTATATCGAATATTCTGCCTTTTACATCTAAAATATCCATAATCGTCCCTCAACTAAAATTAAAATGAAGTCTGCTCCGTACGGTTTATAATATCGTCCTGAAGCGAGCGTGAAAGCGTTGTAAAAAGTGCGCTGTAGCCTGCAACTCTGACAACAAGGCTTCTGTAGTTTTCGGGGTGAAGCTGTGCGTCACGCAAGGTTTCACGGCTTACAACGTTAAACTGCATATGGCTTCCCTTTTGGTCAAAGTATGCACGGATAAGGTTTACGAAATTCTCAAGTCCTCGTCTGCCTTTAAGCGCCGACGGGTGGAATTTCATATTGAAAAGCGTACCGTTTGACGCAATGTAATGGTCAAGTCTGCTTACGGAGTTTGCCGCCGCCGTAGGACCGTGAACATCTCTGCCTGCGGCAGGTGAAACACCGTCCGCAACAGGCGTATGTGCAAATCTGCCATCGGGAGTTGCGCCCGTCTGCGCACCCAAAGGAACATTAGCCGAAACAGGATAAAGTCCTGCCTGGAAGTGTCCGCCTCTGGGGTTTTTAAATGTTTCAAGCGGTTTTGTATATGTATAAGCGACATCTCTTGCAAAAGCGTCAACCACGCCGTCATCGTTACCGAATTTAGGCAAATCCTCAATCATTTTAAGAAGTTCTGAATAATCCTTTGTTCCCGTTTTTGCCAAGGATTCTTTATATATTTCGGCAATTTGTTCTTTTGTTACATCATAATTCTGCGACATAAGCTGTGCGGTAATCGCTTTTGTAATTTCCTGCGCCTTTTGCGCGCCGTCATGACCGTAGTTATCTTTAAGCGCCTGCTTAAAGTAGCCGATATCAACCTTTTTGTCATCATAGACAAGCTTTTTAATTGCATATAGCGAATCTGCCATATTGGCAATACCGAAGCCCTGCGGTCCCGTAAAGTTATATACCGCTCCGCCCTCCTGGACGGTTTTTCCTCTTTTTATGCAGTCCTCCACCATGGAAGAAAGATAAGGAAGCGGACATCTTTCGGCATGTGCCAAATCTATTGCGTTATCCGCATTAACAAGCAAACTAATCATATAATTCATCTGCGCCTTATACGCATTATAAAAATCGTCAAAGGTTTTCATATCACGCACATCGCCCGTATGAATGCTTATCTGCTTTCCGTTATCCTCGCCGTCAGAGAAAACGAGTTCGAGCGGACGGCACATATTAAAGAATGCGGCGTCATGCCAGCCCTCTGTTTTGGCGGCTTTCTGCGGGTCAACACAGCCTATAATATTATAATCTCTTGCGTCCTCCATTGTAAGACCACGGCTCAAAAGCGACGGGATTATAACCTCGTCGTTATAATATGCGGGAAGTCCCACGCCCGTAGCGGTAAGCTCTGCGGCTTTAATGAGAAATTCATGAGGCGAGCCGTTCCAAACTCTGACAGAGAAAGACGGCTGGGGCAAAAGCACGTGTTTTGTAGCCTCGATACACATAAACGAAAGGAGATTTGTTGCGTCTATGCCGTTTTTATCCTGACCGCCCGCGATAAGATTCTGAAACAGGCTGTAGCCCGCAAACCCCTCTGCCGAAGCGGCATCTCTCACTTTATTTATATCATTGAACTTAATCCAGATACAGTCCAAAAGCTCCTGGGCAAACTCAAGAGTAATATTACCGTTTTGATAATCTTTTTCAAAATAAGGATTCATATATTGGTCAAAGCGACCGGGTGATATAGAGTGACCGCTTGACTCAACCTGCAAAAGCATTTGAACAAACCAGAAGGATTGACACGCTTCATAAAAGCTTTCGGCACCGTAACGCGG
>USLP01000171.1 GCA_900555525.1 uncultured Eubacteriales bacterium | reverse complement strand
CCGACAAAACATTTATGCCAAAGTTTTTGTATAAACTTAATATATTTTTTTATTTTCATTGACTTTTGGGAAAGTAAATGTTATAATTTAATAAAAGGATGTTTTGGGATGTAAGAGGTGTGATTATGAGATTTATAGGAAGTAAAATAAATTTATTAAAAAATATTGATATGGTTATATCCGAAAACACAACAGGAAACGAAAAAATCTTTTGTGATATTTTTTCAGGAACTGGAGCGGTTGCTCGTTATTTTAAACCTAAATATGAAGTACATTCAAATGATGTCTTGCATTTTTCGTATGTAATACAAAAAGCAACGATTGAAAACAATACAAAACCATCATTTTCAAAGCTAAAAAATATAGGTATAGGAGACCCATTTAAATTTTTAGAAGAAACCCAAATACAGATATTGAATTATAACGATGATAATTATTTTATAACTAAAAATTATACTCCGCATGATGGTTGTGAAAGAATGTATGTGTCAAACAAAAATGCTGCGAGAATTGATTTTATACGAAACACAATCGAAGCGTGGAGAAAGGAAAAGTTGCTTACCGAATTGGAGTATTATTATTTGCTTGCCGGACTGATTGAGGGTGTCCCCTCCGTTTCAAATATTACGGGGACATATGGCGCTTATCTTAAACATTGGGATAAACGCACTTTTAATGATTTGGAGATGGCAAGACTTGATGTTATTGATAATAAGCAAAAGAATAAGAGCTATAACAAAGATTCAAATAAGCTTATCGAAGAATTAGCCGGTGACATTTTATATTTAGATCCACCGTATAATTCAAGACAGTATGCTCCTAATTATCATTTACTTGAAACAATCTCTAAGTATGATTATCCAGAGATTCACGGAGTGACAGGAATGAGACCGTATGATGATTTAAAATCTTCATTCTGTATGAAAAGCGAGGTTTCTGACGCATTTGAAGACTTAATAAGCAAAGCAAAATTTAGTAATATAGTAATGAGCTACAGCACGGATGGGTTAATGACTTCTGATGAAATTGAGCGAATATTAAAAAAGTATGGAATAGAAGAAACATATAAAATGTATTCCATTCCATACAGACAGTATATGAGCAAAAAAACAAAACAAAAAGAATGTTTATACGAGTACATTTTCTTTATAAAAAAGAAAATTCCTCAAAAATCAACATTTGATTTCATAGGTACATGCAGCGGAATAAATACGATTGTTTCCAATACAAAAAAAAATATAAAAAGCCCTATGAATTATATAGGCGGAAAATATAAATTACTCCCTCAAATTTTACCGTATTTCCCCAATTATATAGGGACTTTTGTTGATTTATTTTCAGGTGGTTGCAATGTATCTATAAATGTAACCGCAAACAGAATTATCTGTAATGATATAAATAAAAAGATAATCGAAATGTTTGAAGTATTTAAGAATACGGAATTATCCGAAATACTACACCAAATAAAACTTCGTATAGCAGAATATAACCTTACAAAAGAAAACGAGAAGGGATTTAAAGATTTCAGGGATTTTTATAATAAAACGCAAAACCCGATAGATTTATACACGTTGACTTGTTATTCTTTTAATTATCAATTCAGGTTTAATAATGATTTATTGTACAATAATCCTTTTGGCAGAAACAGAAGTCAATTTTCGGAAAATATGAAACATAATTTGATTTCATTTGTTTCAAGACTCAAAAAACTAAATATTGAGTTTTTAAGCAAAGATTTTACACAGATACCGTTAGATTATCTCACGCCTGATGATTTAATTTATTGCGACCCGCCTTATCTGATAACAACCGGAACATATAATGACGGGAACAGAGGCTTTAAGGATTGGAAAACAGAACAAGAATATGCTTTATATGATTATTTGGACAATGCAAACAAAAGGGGAATTAAATTTGCTTTATCGAACGTTATAGAACATAAGGGGAAAATCAATAAGATATTACTTGAATGGGCAAAAAAATATAAAATCATTGATTTAAACTATAACTATTCAAATTCAAGTTTCAACACAAAGAAAGGAGAAAGCAGAGAAGTTTTAATAATAAACTATTGATTGCTGACAAAATATATGATTTCTGTAATTCCTACACACAATAAAAATTTTCGTGCGTTTGGTTGGGTTCAAGATCCGAGCAATTTACGCAGTCTTTGCGACGTTGTTGCTATATTCGACCCAAATTCACAAAAACATAAAGATTTAATAAGTGCTATTATCCCCAAAATTGTTGAAAAACGAGATGATCGGGACAATTTGATAAAAGCATTGCAAAGTACCCCTCTTAAAATTAAATATACCGAACTTGTAGGTACATCCTTTACACCGAGAAGTATGTCAAGATGTAATGGAATTGTACAAGCAACAGTTAAAGGTCAAGGAAGAGATTTTATAGGAGATTGGCCGGCTGACAATTATGTTCGTTGGGCTCACTGCTTTGGTTTTATAAAATACAATTATACAGATGATACATTTGAAATAACGCATAGAGGTTTAGAAATAACAAACGCAAGAGAAACAGGTAATGAGTTATCCGAAAAAGAAAAAGAGTTACTTATCAATGCCGCATTAGCATATCCGCCTGCTATAAGAATATTAAAGCTGCTTTCAGCAACTGATGATACTCATCTTACAAAGTTTGAAATTGGTCAGCAATTAGGGTTTATCGGAGAGGATGGCTTTACAAGTATGCCACAAAAAATATTCATACGATCACTGGTAAATGCAGCTCCAAAGGAACGTAAAAGTATGAAAGCTGATTGGGAAGGTTCATCGGACAAGTATGCGAGAATGATTGCAAGTTGGCTTGAAAAGCTCGGACTCGTTGAGAAAATACCTAAAATGGTTACAGTTTCAACTGCCGGAAAAGAATATAACGAAACGATAGGTCAAGCATATGTAATTACTGCAAACGGAATTACTGCTTTGAGAAAAGCTGAAGGAAAAAGTAAACACAAAAGAATTGCTAAAAATATATGTTGGGAAATGTTTTCCACTAAAGGCAGAGATAGGGAGTATTTGCGCACTCGCCGTGCCTTTATATTAAAATATTTGTCCGAAAACAAAAACAGCGTTTCGGTTATGGATATTATAAACTATCTTAAAACCGTTAACCTTACCGAAAATGAAAAAACGGTATCGGACGATATAAAAGGATTGCAGAATATAGGCATAAATATCATAGATAAAGACAGTAGATTTTTATTTGATGATATGATAAATGATTTCGTTATCCCTCTGCCTCAATCACTTGCAAAATCTGATTTGACGGAAACAAAGGAGGATATCCGTGAAAAGCTGTTAAATCTCTCACATGAGTATTTAGCACTTATAGACCTTGCCTATGACAGCAAACAAAATCGATTGTTTGAAATGAAAACTTTAGACTTGCTGACAGAAGAGTGCAATTATCAGGGGCTTCATCTTGGCGGAAGTCGTAAGCCGGACGGTATAATTTATACAAGTGAAAATGAATGTAAATATGGCGTTATTATAGATACTAAAGCGTATTCCAAAGGATACAATTTACCAATATCGCAATCCGATGAAATGGAAAGATACATTGGTGAAAACCAGACAAGGAATGAAAAAGTCAACCCTAATAAATGGTGGGATAATTTTGCCGATGATATAAATGAATTTTATTTTATGTTTGTTTCCGGTCACTTTATAGGAAATTTCAAAGCGCAAATTGAACGGATAAGCAGAAATAAATCTATCAATGGAGCTGCTGTGGCTGTTACAAATCTTATTTTACTTGCAGAGGCCTACAAAGCCGGCAGGTTTACACATGAAACAATAAAAAATGAAATGTTTAATAATTCAGAATTTATATTATAATCAGCAAAAAAAGAACAAGTAAGTCAAGGGCAAATGCACGAACCGCACTCGCCCTTGATAACTCTGTTTTTTACAGTATATCAGTTAAGGAAATCAAGTCGAAAAATGGATTTTAATCCCCCCTTTTTAAAAACTGATTTTATATTCTTGTCACGCAATAAAACCCTATTTTTGAGGTTTCTAATGGTTTTATATTACCTTGACGATTTCGAGCCTTTAAAACCGCATAAAATAAGGTCTTTTTGACATCTAAATGCTCACATATATGTGTAGAAAATATAGAAATCCTTGTACAACGAAAAGCGGCATACCACCCGAAA
>USLP01000170.1 GCA_900555525.1 uncultured Eubacteriales bacterium | reverse complement strand
CGGAGGCGGCGGAGGAGGCACGTCGGGAAGCAAAAGCAATACTTCATACAGCCCGGGTAAGCTTACGCCTGCCGAAAACACAGAAACCAAACTTGCGTTTGACGATATAAAGGACGTTTCGTGGGCGCATAACGCAATAAATTATTTGTACGAAAAAGGAATAGTAAACGGCAGAGATAAAAATAAATTTGAGCCCATGGGCAATGTTACAAGAGCGGAATTCATCAAAATGACAGTATCTGCATATTTTCCCATGCTTAAAGCTGACGGAGAGATTTTTTCCGATGTGAAAACGGAAGATTGGTTTTCGGATTATGTATACACAGCATATAAAAACGGTCTTGTAGTCGGAAACGACGGAAAATTCAATCCTTATGACAATATTACCAGAGAGGATATGGCTGTTATTTTATATCGGCTGATTGCAAAAAACAATACGGCGGCAAGCAAAAGTTTTGCGGATAATGATGAAATAAGCGCTTATGCGCTTGACGCTGTTTATACTTTGTGCGAAATGGGTGTAATAAAAGGTATCGGAGATAATATGTTTGCTCCGAAACAAAATGCAACAAGAGCACAGGCGGCACAGATGATTTATAATATTCTGAAACTTTAAAAAAACATTGGAGAGTGTAATATGAAGCCATTATATATAATTGAAGACGAGCCTTTAATGCTGAAATATTATTCGGGATTTATAGATTATGAATCGTTGGGAATAAAAGTTGCGGGCCTTTTCAGCGATGCTGAAAGTGCGATAGATGTAATAAGAAAGACCCCCGGCATAGTTGTAACCGATATAAATATGCCCGGAATGAACGGTCTTGAACTCATAGAAAAGCTGAAAATGGAAAATAACGGTTCTTCTTTTATAGTTTTGAGCGGTTATGATGATTTCTATTTAGTTAAAAAGGCATTTAAACTTGGTGTTGTGGATTATTTATTAAAGGCTGAAATTAATGAAGAGGTGTACACAAAGCTGTTAAAAAGGATAATTATGTCTGAAAATATAAGCCTGAGCGAATCCGCTTTTACGGCAAGCAGGGACGACCTTGTAAAACAGCTTTTGTGGGGACATATTTTTGAAGATTCAAAATATGACAGAATAAAGCTCAAAAAAAATTCTCCAAAAGGAATTTTGGTTTCAAAAATAACGAATTGGAATGAAATTGTTGAAGAAGAATGGGGCGGCGATAAGGAGCTGCTCCAATGCGGTGTGCAAAATATAATAAGCGAAGTTATGGCTGAATATGAAAACTGCGAGTTTTTCTTTGATTCATACGATAAACTTATTTTAATTATCGAATGTGAAAAAACACAGGCGGAGACCACTGTGTTTGAAATCGCAAGAAAGATAAAAGAAATTTTGGAAAAAATTTTTGATTATCATATATGCTTTGGATTTTCGGGAGTATCCTCCGAAAGAAAAGATTTGCTGAAATTTTTGACGGAAGCGGAACAAATGGTTAAATATTCTTTTCTGACAGGAAGGCAGTTTAATGTATATAAAGAAAGCTATGGCGAAATACCGCCTGCGGATACGCTGAAAATGAAAAAGAAATTTTTGAATCAGCTTGCTTTTTTGGGAATGAAGGAAAAGTTTGAAATTGAAAACGAAAGCGACTTTTTTCCGAACAAATTTTCTCCGGAGGATACTGAAAATATCATAAAGCTATATACGGAATATCTGTCGGCATTGAAAGATAATTTCGGGAAATACGGTATCGCTTTCCCGAAAACGGAAAGCGGTTATTTTTACAGAACGAGCGCTTCGGAACTGTCGCGGTATATCATATCAAAACTATCCGAAATCAATTCAAAATTGCGCTCTCAGGAAAATATAATGCAGGTCATAGAAGAATATATTGAGAAAAATTATGCGTATAACATAACTCTGCAATCAATTGCGGGAAAATTCAATATAGACTATTTTTACTTATCGAGAAAATTTGTATCGCACTTTGATATGTCATTTCGTAAGTTTATAAATAAAGTAAGAATGGAAAAAGCAATGGAACTTATTAAAAAAAGCGATTATAAGCTAAAAGATATTGCAGAACTTGTGGGATACGAAAACTATGAAAGCTTTTCCAAAACTTTTAATAAACATTTCGGAAAAACTCCGACAGATTTTATGAAAATGAGGGACAGCCTATGATAAAGCGTATATCGTTTAAAAATAATATCATATCAAGGATTATGTGCGTTTTTTCCGCTGTAATCATTTTTATAATGGCGTTTTTTTCCGTGAATGTATACAATAACGGAAAAAATTCCACGCATGAACGTTATATGCGTGAGAATCTGCAAAAGTTTCAAGTCGTTGATAAAGAAATTTATAAAAATGTAAACGAAATAAATATGATACTGAAAATGATGAACAACAATCCTGAATTTCTTCGCTATGTGGAAAATAAAAACTGTAACAATGCCGAATTTTCAAATATCGTAACCGAATATATAAAAAATGTTGATTTTATAAAAAATGTTGCGATAATTACCGATGACTGTTTTTTTTCGCTTAATCCCGAAGATGATTCGACAACTGCGCTGCAGATGAAAATGCTTTATAATTCCATTGATATAAGACCGGGAAAACTTTCGTGGTTCGGCAGGAATAAAACGGAGCTTATAACGGGGGATAATATTATCGTTGCGGCGAGTAATTTGAGTGAGTACGGTTTTAACAAAAACAAAAAAATGGTTTACTTTTTCTTGGATGCGCCGAGCTTTTTTAATGTTTTTGGGGATTTTATAAACGAAAACGAATTTTTTGCCGTAATAGACGAATCGGGAAATCTAATATATACTACAAACTATACAAAGTGGTATGAGCTTTTTCTTTTGAATTTTGAAAATTCGGCAAAGATAAACGAAAGCTCAAATGTGTTTTTTAATTACAAAGATGATTTGATATCGTCTTTTGCGTCATCTGCCAATTCTTTAAAATATATAAGAATTTCAACCGAAGAAAACTATAATAAAGGATTAAAGGCTATTATCTATTCCACTACTCTTTTGGGTCTGCTGCTGTTTATTATAGTATTTTTTGTTTTTTATTTATATGTAAGGAACAGTATCAGAGTAGGCACGAAGGATATGATAGATAATATAAAAGAAAAGGAGGAGGAAAGGCGGATAGCCGAGCTTAAGGCTGTTACATATCAAATAAATCCGCATTTTCTCTATAATACGCTTACGGCAATAAAAATGGTTGCGCTCATGGAGAAAAATTACAGTATTGCCGAATCGCTGACGCTTTTGAACAAAGTGCTTAAGGATACGCTTTCTAAAGCGGGCAAGCTGATATCCGTCTGTGAAGAAGTGGAAAACATAAAAAATTACGTTCACCTTATGAATATAAGATATGAAGGGAAAATAAATATTGAATACGATATTGATGAAGATTCAATCAATAAGCATATAATAAGCTTTATAACACAGCCCATAATTGAAAATGCAATTCAGCACGGTATATCGAAAAAACTTAAAAATCCTGATTATAATTCGCAGATAATTTTCTCCACAAGATATGAAAACGATGTGCTTTATGTCGAAGTTTTTGACAACGGAATGGGTATGAGCAAGGAAAAAACAGACGGCTTGTTTATCAAAAAGGACGAAAGTAAATCCTATAAATCAATAGGATTGAGAAACATCTATCAGAGATTGAAAAGCAGTTATGGCGACAACTGCGGAATTAAGGTCGAATCCGAAGAAGGACTTTATACAAAGATTACCCTTTATTTTTCGGAAGAAAATAACAGTAACTGAAAGGAAGACTATACATGAAAGAAATATTTATTTCATTGTCGGGCAGCGACAACGGCGAAGGCACGATAAAAAAACCGTTTAAAACGTTGGAGAAGGCGGCGCAATTTGCAAAAAATATGCCCGGGAATGAAGAAGTTTTTATAAATATAAGAGGAGGACGGTACTTTTTTAAAGAATCCTTTGTTTTGAATAAAGATAATAGCGGTGAAAAAGACAAGAGAGTTACATACAGAGCCTACAATAATGAGAAAGTGTATTTTGACGGAGGCATAATACTGGATTCGAGTAAAGCTGTTCCGATTACCGATGAACGCGTAAAAGACAGAATAATCGATAAAAATGCTATCAAAGAACTTTTGGAAATAGACTTGTCGGAATATGATATAATTTACGGTAAATACGGAACAAGAGGGTTCAGA
>USLP01000169.1 GCA_900555525.1 uncultured Eubacteriales bacterium | reverse complement strand
AAAGATTATTCTGATTACCCTGTGCCGCCATATGACAGTCGATGAACACATTATCATGATAATAGTCGTTCATCATAACAAATATACCTCTCGGCAGATTTTCAAATACGTTTCCGCCGATTTCAACACCGCCGCCGACACTTGTATCAAAAGCGATACCCGATCTCTGCGAACCCTGCGATGTTACTGTGAACGGCTCGGAATATTCGCTCGGAATGTCATGGATATAGTTATTCTTTATCTTCCAGTCAAGCTGTATATAGCAATAGTTGATGTATATAAGCGCATTATCCGTACTTTCCATCATACCGTCATAGATTTCGTTGTTTTCTATATCTATTTTTGAAGCGTTACCATTTACTATTGTTGCGGGAGCATGACCCATTTTGTTATTTCTGATAGTAAGTCCGAAGACGTTATCAATATGTATTGCGCCGCTGTAGGTTCTCTTATAAACACCGGGAAATTCAATTATATTATTTTCGATAACGATTCCCGAATCCTCGCTTCTATATACGTTACCGCCTACCGCATCAATTGCGGAATCGCCCGTATTTTTTATGATACATCCGTAAATGCTGTGATTTACGCCGATAGAGCGTGCGGAATTAATATCCTGCGAATAATAGCGCGCCTGTCTTGCCGCATAGTTTTCGCCCGTTTCAGCCGTAAACGGTGCAAAATGCGTTGCCTGGTCCGTCCAAAGCAGATTTCCGAACCATGTATAAAGACCTCTGTTATGACCTATTTTAAGAGCCTGCGCACCGAAATTATAGAAATCGCAGTATTCAAATCTTACACTGTCTCCGCCGTCAACATATGCGCATGAACCCTTTGAGTTTTCAAAGGTGATTCCCGAGAATGTTACAAACGAAGTATTGTTTGTTGTCAGCATATATTTTTTATCAAAAACAGATACGTTAAGGTTTGTTTTTGTTATATCGCCTGTGGGATATACATACATGATTCCCGTGTTTTTATCAATAAAATATTCACCCGGAGCGTCAAGTTCTTCTATAATATTATAAATGCAGTAATCCTTATTGCTGCTTATACCAAGCTTAACGGGTGCAACGGACGTTATTGTGGAATCCGCCGAATTTATCGTTATCTTGCTGTCGTCATGATAGAACAGGTATTTCGGGAAAGAATACATATAAACGTCTTCTCTGCCCGAATATTTGGAAAGTCTTCTGTCCGTATACTTAAACGTTGAAGGTTCGTTATCTCCGCCGTCTTTTACAACCTCGCCGATTTTCAAAAACTGGCTGAGCGGATTTACGTCCGCATATTCGCCGCCCGATTTGTTCGGGTATCTCGCTATCCAAAGAGCCTGCTCTCCCTCAAAGGAATATATGGGTCGGCGGATTATATCTCTCGCTCCAACATCGCTCGGTCTTTCACTGTCAAGAAGCTGATCGTATGTATTTCCGAACGGATATCTTGTATACTCCAAAGGATAATAGTCATACAAATCCGTAAAGCCTTCTTTTGCGAAATACGATTTAATATCAACCTGACGGATTGCGGCTTTTACCTTTGCGTTTGTCCATTTAGCCAAAATATCCTCGTCCGTAACCTCCGTAAATGCCGTTCCCGGGATTTTTACGCCTGCCTCAAAATAAACCTTTTCACCGGGATACGCACGGTATACTATCGGCGAGCCCGATACGCCCGAATCCTCCTCGGTAAAGTCCAACGTTTCTGTCCAACGGTACTGTCCGCCTCTGAAAACAACGGTTATTCCGCCGTTGGGATAGCCCGATGTGCTTTTAATCTGTCTGATTTTGTCTCTTGCGCCCTTAAGGGTAGCCAAAGGTGCGCCTTCGCTTCCGTCGTTTGTGTCGCTGCCGTTTGTTGCTACGTAGAGTAACATTCCCGTAGTTCCGTCGGCAGACGCGTTTAGTATCGGCATAGCTGTTATAAGCATTACAACCGATACAAGGATTGTGAGTAGTCTTTTCATAAGATGTCTCCTTTTTTATTTATTTTTATTTTTTAACTTATTTAATGCTTTTAACTCTCCGAAAAAGCTTTAATTTCACTTTTGCAAAGCGGTTTTAGCTCTTTATTCCACAAATAACCTCTTATTTCATGTGCATTTTTGAGCTGTTCGGCTGTCAGTTCAAACGTGATCGTATCATCTGTTATTCCCGATTGATTTGCCGTTTTCGGCACACTTGAATTTAGCCCTATAAGCTTTCCCGATTTATCGTATATTGCCAAAAATTCCGTATAATCGTAATCGGAAATATTAAAGCTGTTATCAAGCGTCATTGTAAGACGTACGGTATTTCCGCTTTTTAGCGTAAGCTTCGGTTTTACCGCTTCGCTTTTGTCGCTCGTAACAATAATTTCTTCCTTAAACGCAACCGTTCCGGCTCTTAAGGTAAGCTCGCACATTGATAAATCCTCGTCCGTTTCAAACGTAAAGCTGTATGTGCGGTTTTCGCCAAGCTCGCTCTGCGCAGCATATACAATATCCGAGCCTTTCATAAGAAGCAGTGTAACATATTTGTCCCTCGCTTTTTCGGGAGCCTTGCCTGCCACATTTACGATTTTTGTAGGCTGATACTGAATTGCCGAGGCTCCAACATTAAGATAATTCGGAGCGTTTGTTATTTTTGCGCCGACCTTTTTTAAGTCAAGCGGATTTATACCGTAGGTCGCCTTCGCTTCCTCGGTAAGCGCGTAGTCTTTATTTTCGTAATCGGCGAAAATATCCGACTTCTTCAAATACGTATTATTCGATATTTCATTATACATTGAGCCTGTATAATAGCCGTCAGAATTTTTATTAAGGAAGTCGTTTTTGTCATTAGTCTTAAGGGCGGTTTTAACGTTCACAACAAGATTATCCTTAAGCTCAAAGAATTTTTTGCCCTCGTGCACCTGCGAATTTACGGTTTCTATCCAATCCATAAAGGACGGATAAAGTTCTTTCCACGTATTATAAATTTCGTCATTTAAGAATATCGGAAGTGCGGGAAGTATTGCATTATAGCCTTCAAGCAAATCGAAGAAATCCGTATCGCGAAGCGTTTTTCCCTCATTAAACGGATAATAATAATCATTATTGCCGTAAAACGTACCCTGCGTGGGTTTATAGCAATCCACAAAAACGTTGTTGTCAAGCGGACAATCGGTATAAACGAACGTACCTCTCGGCACATTTACAAAATAATTGTTTTTAAACTCCTTGCCGCCGCCGTACATATTATCAAAAGCAATTCCGCTTCTCTGCGAACCCTGACCGTTGCCGTCCTTCGGAACTACAATACCGGGCTCCAAGGACACGTCATGCAGATAGTTGTTATTAATTTTGATATCCAATGCAGGATAGCAGTAATTTAAGTATATAAGTCCGTTATCCGTGCTTTCCGTCATGCCGTCATAAATATTGTTGTATTCTATATCCGCAACCGTTGTATAACCGTTTATTATTGTTGCGGGGCTATGACAAAGCGTATTGTTTTTTACGGATATTCCGCAGACTTTATCAAACGTAATCGCACCCGAATACGTCCGCTTATTTACACCCGAAAACGAAATCTCGCAGTTTTCTATATAGAGGTCGGCACGTTCGTTTCGGTATGTGCTTCCGCCGTAAGCCGTAACGGCGCTTTGACCCGTATTTTTTATTTTGCAGGAATAAAGTCCGTTATGATAACCTGTATTTTTTATTGAAAACATATCCTGCGTCCAGTAGTTATACTGCTTTTCGATGAATGTATCGCCCGATACTCCCGTAAAGGTTTGGTCTAAATTCCAATTTATGCAGTCGCCGAAATCAGCATATATTCCCGTTGGAGATACGCCGAGATTTACGGCATTGACACCCATATTATAGAAATTGCAGTATTCAACTCTGAACTCGGTTCCGCCGTCAATCGTAAGTCCCGTTTCTCTTGCGTTTTCAAATGTAAGACCCGAAAATGTTACGTATGACGTATTTTTCGTTTTTACCATCTGCGGTTTACGGAAAAGCGAAACGTTGAGGTTCCTTTTTTCCATATCCTTGGTGGAATAAACGTAGAGCATTCCGCTTTCTTTATCAATATAATATTCTCCGTCCGCGTCAAGCTCCTCCAAAATGTTGTATATAACAAACGCTTTGTCTTTAAGATACAGACTTTGGGAGGAAATATCCAAAGGAACAGCCGGCGTAAACGTCTTATTTGCGGCATTTATTTCG
>USLP01000168.1 GCA_900555525.1 uncultured Eubacteriales bacterium | reverse complement strand
TCAACGAGAATGGCGACGGCGGCTCTTATAAGGGAACAGCTTCAAAAAGCGTCGGACTATCTCACGGAGCTTTCCGATTATCAAAAAGATAAGGACGAGTATGACAAACCCGAATATGATATAAAATGCGAAAGCTTGATTCCGCTTTTGAAGCGTGATATACCTATGAAAGCCCACGCCCATAGGGCGGACGATATTATGACGGCGGTTAGAATAGCAAAAGAATTTAACCTTAAGCTTACAATAGAACACGCAACGGAGGGGCATTTGATTGCGGACAGGCTGAAGCGTGAAAATATACCCTGCAATATCGGACCGACATTGAGCGACCGTTCCAAACCCGAGCTTAAAAATATGACGTTTGAAATTTACGGAATTTTGGAGAAAAAAGGCATTGACGTCAGCATAATAACAGACCACCCCGAAACGCCGATTGCGTTCCTGCCGCTTTGTGCGGCTCTTGCCGTAAAATACGGAATGAGCGAATACGGAGCGTTAAAGGCGATAACGGTAAACCCGGCTAAAGCTCTCGGAGTTTTTGACCGAGTGGGTTCGCTAAAGTGCGGAAAAGATGCGGATATTACGGTTTTTGACAGATTTCCGCTTGATATTTACGCACGTGCGAAATATGTTTTTGTGAACGGAGTGAAGATTAATGGATAATATTAATTGTTCGGCGGTTATAGTTGCGGGCGGTATGGGAAGACGTATGAAAAGCAAGACCGAAAAGCAGTTTCTGATGCTTTCGGGTGAAGAAATTCTTATACATACGGTGAAAAATATTTCAAAAAGCAAATATATAAAAGAAATAACAGTCGTTACCGTAAGCGATAAAATCGATTATACGAAAAAGCTCTTAAGCGCATTCCCGAAGGTGAAAAATATTGTATCGGGCGGCGAAACAAGAGCGCAGTCCGTAAAGAACGGACTTTCGGCAGTATCCGAAAATTGCGGAATCGTTCTTATTCATGACGGAGTTCGTCCGTTTATAGAAGAAAAATTTACAAATAACTGCATAGAGGACGCATTTAAGTTTGGTTCTGCGGTTTTGGGGGTTATTCCGACAAACACGATTTCCGTTACGGACGAGCAGGGGAATATAAAAGAAACGCTGAAAAGAAGCTCTCTTGTATCGGTTCAGCCGCCGCAGTGTTTCAAGCGTGAAATAATTATGGAGGCGTACGACAAATTTTCACCTATGTGCACGGACGACGCTTCGCAGGTTATACGGCTTGGAAAAACCGTTCATATAACGGAGGGGAGCCCGAAAAACATAAAAATAACCACTCCTGAAGATATGATAATCGCGCAAGAATATATAAAAGATTTCGGCTGATTAAAGACAGGCAAAGATGAAACACTTGCCTGTTTTTTTATATTATGGCATAAATTTATTCAAAAACCAAGTGTTTGTGTAAAATTTCTTTAAAAGCGTTGACAAAAAAGCAAAAAAATTGTATAATAAATAAGTACAGACGAAAGAAAGGAATTAAATCCTATTATGAAAGAACAGGCTTTTGTTACGGAAGAAGAAATAAAAAGGCAACGAGACTTTATTGAAAGCGTACGCCTTTTGAATAAAGATAAAAACAAGCGTGCGTGCATTGTAACGTACGGATGTGCGCAGAATGAGACGGACTCCGATAAGCTTTACGGAATGCTTGAAGAAATGGGCTTTATTAAATCCGACGACGAAAAGGAGTCGGACGTTATTATATTTAATACCTGCTCGGTAAGAGAAAATGCTGAGGTTAAGGTGTATGGAAAAGTGGGCGCTCTAAAGGCGAAAAAAGCGAAAAATCCCGATATGATTATAGGCGTGTGCGGCTGTCTTATGCAGCAGGAGCATGCGGCGGAAAAAATAAAAAAACAGTATAAATTTGTTGACCTTGTTTTCGGAACGCACGCACTTTATAAATTCCCCGAACTGCTGTTTGGGGTTATTCATGATAAAAAACGTATTTTTGACAACGAAACTCAAGACGGCAGAATAGCCGAGGGGCTTCCGATAATATATAATTCATCGCATAAGGCGTCTGTCCCGATAGCTTACGGCTGTAATAATTTTTGCACATACTGCGTTGTTCCTCATACGAGGGGCAGAGAAAGAAGCCGAAAAAGCGAGGATATATTAAACGAAATAAGAACGCTTTCTAAAAACGGACTTAAGGAAGTAACGCTTTTGGGGCAAAATGTAAATTCTTACGGAAACGACAGAGAAAACGAGCTCGACTTTCCGGATTTGCTTTTAAAAATTGCGGAAATACCCGAGATAAAGCGCATACGCTTTATGACGTCGCACCCCAAAGACCTTACGGACAAGCTTATAGACGTAATTGCAGGCAGCGATAAGATATGCAAATATCTGCATTTGCCTTTTCAGGCAGGCAATTCAAGGGTTTTAAAGGAAATGAACAGAAAATACACAAGAGAAGATTATCTTGCGCTTATAGATAAAATCAAAGCGAAAATCCCCGATATAGCGCTTTCGTCAGACGTTATTGTCGGCTTTCCCGGAGAAACAACCGAAGAATTTTACGATACATTATCGCTTGTGGAAAAGGTTCGCTTCGATACGCTCTTTACGTTTATTTATTCTCCGAGGAAAGATACGAGAGCGGCGCTTTTCCCCGACCCTATGCCGTATGAACAGAAGCTTAAAAATTTTAATGAGCTATTGGAGCTTCAAAACAGAATTTCAAAGGAAATAAACGACACATATCTGGGGCGTGAATATCTGATTTTTGACGAAGGACTTTCCCGTACGAATAAAGAAATGCGATGCGGACGTACAGATACGAACAAAATTATAAACTATAAACCCAAAAGCCGTATTTCGGAAGGCGACAGCGTTATGGTTCGGGTTACCGAATGTATGACATGGTCGTTAAACGGCGAGGAAATATAAAGAAAGGAAATGACATCAAATGGCAATAAACAAAGAAAAGCTGTCGCCGATGATGCTCCAATATTTTGATATAAAAAAACAGTTCCCCGACGCACTTTTGTTTTTCAGGCTCGGTGATTTTTATGAAATGTTTTTTGAAGACGCAAAAATCGCTTCACGCGAGCTTGAAATAACGCTTACGGGCAGAGACTGCGGTCAGGAGGACAGAGCGCCGATGTGCGGTGTTCCTTATCACAGCGCCGACCCGTATATTTCAAAGCTTATCAAAAAAGGCTATAAGGTTGCCGTATGCGAACAGATGACAGACCCGAAAGACTCAAAGGGAATAGTTCAGCGTGCCGTTGTAAGAATTATAACCCCGGGAACGTTTTCGGATATAAATTCGATAGATGAAAAGTCAAACAACTACCTTGCCTCGGTTTATACGGACGAAAACGGAGGCGGAGTTGCTTTTTGCGATATTACCACGGGAGATATTTTCCTTACGGAATTTACGGGCAAGGATTTTTTGGATAAGCTTTCGAGCGAAATAATAAAATATATGCCCGCCGAAATAATTTTTAATGCCGAGGCATTCATTCAAAAGAAATTTATAGAAACGCTTCGGGAAAGAACACAGGCGCATTTGGAGGCTTTGAATGACGATATTTATTCAAAAAGCCGCGCCGAAGAACGCTTAAGCGGAAAATTTAAGCTTTGGGACGAGCGAAAAGGGGAGCTTACGTCGGATTTGCTCTATTTTTCGCTTGCGGCGGCTCTTTATTATATAGACAAGACGCAGAAAATCGAGCTTGCGCACATTACGGACATGATTTGCTACGGTACCGATACATATATGCAGATAGACGATACCGCAAAGAGAAATCTTGAGCTTACCGAAACAATGCGTGATAAAAAGCGTTCGGGCTCGCTTTTCGGCGCGATTGACGATACAAAAACTCCTATGGGCGCAAGGCTTTTAAAGCGTTTTATTTGCCAGCCTCTTATGGATATACAAAAAATCGAGAAAAGGCATGACGCGGTTTATGAGCTTACGAAAAAGCTTATGGAACGGGACAGCCTTGCAGAAACGCTGAAAAATATAAAGGATATAGAAAGACTGCTTTCCAAAATTTCTTTAAAAACGGTAAACGCACGTGATTTGCTTTCTTTAAAGGAGTCCTTTAGGAAACTAAAGCCTTTAAAGGAGAATCTGGGAAAATTCACATCATCGCTTTTGAAATCCCTTTATGAATCGCTCGATCCGCTTACGGATATATTTGAGCGCATCGAAAACACTATCTGTGATGA
>USLP01000167.1 GCA_900555525.1 uncultured Eubacteriales bacterium | reverse complement strand
CCTAAAATACCGCCTTGCGTTGAGCCGATAAAAGTTGCCATATTTATCGCAAGCGGTCCGGGGGTTGATTCTGAAATCGCTATAAAATTCATAAATTCACTTTCGGACAGTCAGCCGTTTGACAAAACTGTTTCCTGCACAAGCGAAACCATTCCGTAGCCGCCGCCGAATGTAAATGCACCTATTTTGAAAAAAGCCAAAAATAGGGACAGTGTTTTTTTCATCATTTTTTAAATCTACTGTAATTATAGACTAATATATAAAACATAAACCTTTGTGTTATTCTAATCAACTCTCAGCATTCGGTATCCGATACCTATATGCGTTTGAATATACTGAGGGCTTGTTTTTTCCGGTTCTAATTTTTTTCTGAGCGTAGCCATAAAAACACGCAGCGAAGCGATGTCGTTTTCTCGGCTGCTGCCCCAAATTTGCATAGTGATATAAGTGTGCGTCAGCACCTTTCCGACATTATGCGATAAAAGACACAAAAGCTTATACTCAATCGGCGTAAGATGCATTTCCTCATCATTCAGATAAACGCAGCCCGCTGCATAATCTATTTTGAGTTCACCGTTTTGAAAAACAGGTTTTCCCACATCATTACTGCTTTTCAGCAGCAGCAATCTTCTTTGTGTTACCCGAAGCCGTGCAAGAAGTTCTTCAACAGAGAAAGGCTTTGTTAGATAGTCATCTGCTCCGGCATCAAGCGCAGTGATTTTGTCGGAATCCTCGCTGCGTGCGCTGATAACAATTATCGGCATATTGGACCATCCTCGGATATTCGTTATTACCTCCGTACCGTCTATGTCCGGCAGCCCAAGATCCAGCAGAACAATATCCGGATTATGCGACGATGCCTCCATAATCGCAGTTTTTCCGTTTTCCGCCGTCAGATATCTGTAATCGTGGGATTTCAGAGTTGTAACAATCAAGTTGCGGACGGGGCGGTCATCCTCAACAACAAGTACAAGCGGTTTATTCATTAAGAGTCACCTCGCTAATCGGTAAATTAAATTTAAAACTGCATCCGTGCGGTATGTTGTCCGAAAGCTCCAGGTTTCCGCCGTGCGCATCTATTATTGATTTACAAAGCGTAAGACCGAGACCGAAACTTCGGCGGCTGTCGGAAATCTTGTTTTTCCCGGTATAAAACATCTCAAATATATGCGGTTTTACATCATCGGGTATCCCGTTTCCGTTATCCGACACATTAAACATTGCATAATTTCCTTGTTTTTGAGCGCTTATGCGGATTTCAGAACCGGCAGGTGTATATTTTATTGCGTTATCAATCAAATTAACCAAAACCTGAATAATAAGCTGTGCGTCCATACGAACAAGCAATAAATCCTCACACTGAACGGTTATTGTATGCTCCGCCGATTTTCGGCATAAATGAGATACAGCCTCAGCTATAACCTCATCCGCAAGCTGGTCGCTCAGATTTAATTTCAGCCTTCCGTCATTGAGTCTTGTAACATATAAAAGATTTTCAACAACGCCTGTAAGCCACTCGGAGTCATCATAAATGTCGGTATAAATCCGATGCTTGGTGTCCTCGTCCAAGCAATCGGAATTATGTAAAAGAGTATCCGCATTCCCGGAAATTGAACACAAAGGTGTGCGGAGATCATGAGAAATTGAACGCAAAAGATCTGCACGCAGCTGCTCGCTTTTTGCAAAATCGGCAGCCTTTTCTTTTTCCGCTGCATTATGTGCGTTATCCATAGCCAATGCACATTCATTCAAAACGGACAGCAACACACTGTTTTCAAATGAATCTGCCGAGTTTTTTTCCATCGGAATCCCAATTACGCCGTATATCCGCTTTTCGATGCGTATTGAGAAATACAGACATTCGGCGTTGCCGAAATGTGAGGTTGTCGCACCTGCACAGCGCCCGTTTTTATACACCCACTCAGCAACTTTTCGTTCGGAATCATTTAATATCCGCTCTGTATCGTCTGTGCCCTTTTCAGAAAAAATCTGCCCTTTTGACAAGCTTGATTTATCGGCTTTATATGCTGCAATACAGCGGTCAAGAAGCTTTGAAAGCTGCATACAGGTTATACTCAATATTTCCTCGCTGCCTTTTGCCTTTTGCAGCAATCGGTCGGTATCAAACAAAATCTGCATACGAAAAGCTGCTTGTGCCGACAGCTTTGCATGCTTTTTTAATTTTGAAGCAAGCGTTCCTGTAAGAATTGATGACGCAAGCATAACGGCAAATGTTACAGGATAGCCGACGGCATATGTTTTGAGCGACAAATGCGGTTCTGTCAGAAAAAAACCAAACAGAAAAACGCTGAGCAGCGAACTTGCAATGCTGCAAACATATCCTTTTGTCAGAGCGGAAATAACCAACACGCCGAAGATATAAACGGTAACGATGTTTGTGTCGTTAAACCCGAGGTGAAGAAAAAGGAAGCCTATAGCCGTGCATAAAGCAAGAACACCGCAGGCAGTCAAAACATCCCGCATTGTCGGCAGTTGGGTATTCACCAATAAACTGCTTTTGCGTGACTTTTTATAAAATCCGGCATCGGGAATAATGTGAATATCAATGTCGGGCGCATACGATATCAGTTTTTCTGTCAGCGTGTATCCTCCCCAAATGCGGCTGCGTTTTGCGTTGCTTTGACCTATTACAATTTTTGTTACATCGGACAGCCGTGCGTATTCCGCTATCTGCATAGCCACATCCTCGCCGTGGACAGTTACAACATCGGCTCCGATATTTTCCGCAAATTGAATATTGTTATCAAGTCTTTTTTGAACGCTTTCGGTTAGTGCAAAATCGTTTTGCACATAAATCGCCGTAAATCGTGCACCGAGAACTTTTGCCATTTTTGCAGCAGTCTGTACGATTTTTTCATTAGAAGGCGAAGCGGACAGACATACAAGTATGTGCTGTTTTTTTTCAATATTTGTTGTTGTTTTTTGAGTGCTCATATTATTCACCGCCATTATCTGTTTTATATTATTATACCATAAATCGCGCCAAAAGTCTACCTATTTCAATAAAAATAATCTGTATTTTCATCATAAAGCAATATCCCGGTCTTGCTGTGATTTTTCTTAAAACCGTGTATTTCTTTTAATATCTCATCATCCGTCAAATCCGATGAAAGCAGTATTTGTGAGCTTTTAGAGTCGCTTTCTTCATTTTGAATCGCCCTTTGGTTTTCACACAAAAATCGGTCTATTCGATCCATTAAGAAGTAACCGAAAGCGAAAAAGGCAAGAACAGCTGCCGTCAGCAATACATATTTCAAAATGATTCACCTCTTTTTTTAGATACGGAAACATTTTTGCAGCTCTTTATATTCTCCCAAAACCATAAGTGTTACGTTTTCGCTGAGAGTCGTATCCGAAGATATTGCCATATCAATATTTCCGTTCTGTTTAACCGCCAAAACATTAATATTATATTTTCGGCGGATATCTATATCTCCTATTGTTTTTCCAATCCACTGTTTGGGCGCTTCAACCTCAAAGATAGCGTGGGAATCGTCAATTTCTATATAATCACGAATATGATCCGCAGTATATCGAATAGCAGCCCATTTTGCAATTTGTTTTTCGGGATAAACCACTCCGTCCGCTCCGTTCCGCAAGAGAAACTTTTCCTGCACATCCCGTTCCGCTCTTGAAATAACTTTTTTTGCTCCGAGTTCTTTAAGTAAAGAAGTTGTTTCAAGTGAATTTTGAAAATCCCCTCCGATTGTAACAATGCAAACATCATAATTTCCTATTCCGAGAGATTTCAAAAAATCTGCATTTGTACTATCACCGATTTGGGCATTGGTCACAAACGGCAGCACGCTGTTAATTCGTTCTTCATTGGAATCCACCGCCATAACCTCGTGTCCCAATTTGTTAAGCTGCAATGCAATATGCTTTCCGAATCTTCCGATACCTATTAACAAAATATTTTTCATAATTCAAAAACTCCTTTTTTTATAATCATACAATTTCGTTTGAAATCATACTCTTTAAAGAAAGAATCATCTAATTCAAATTCAACTTTTATCATTTTTTCAGGAGAAATCGATACTTTTTTATAACCTCTTAACTGTGGTTTATAAAAACTACTGCTTTTATCGTTTAAGCGAATATATAATTGAGGAACAGATATACAAATTTCATTTGAAATATTCAAAATATTAAAAGAAACAACTTTGTTATTTACTCGTATGATGGAAAATTTATGCGTAAAATACCTATTCATAATGCTTATAC
>USLP01000166.1 GCA_900555525.1 uncultured Eubacteriales bacterium | reverse complement strand
CTGCCCCAAAGAGGCTGTTTCGGTTTCCGATTTTCTTGCCGTTATAGATTCGGAAAAGTGTGTCGGATGCGGTATATGCGCTGAAAAATGCCCGAAAAAGATTATTAAAAAGGTTAGCGTATAATGAAAAATATTAAGGATTTGACCCTATCGGAGCTTGAAAGCTATTTCAAAGAAAAATATAACCTTAAATATAAGGCTTCTCAAGTCTTTAAGTGGCTCTCCGCGGGGGTTACGTCATTCTCCGAAATGACGGATATTTCAAAAAAAATGGCGGCGGAGCTCAATAAAGAATTTTTCATTTCAAGCTTAAACGTTTTAAAACGTGCGGAATCAAAAGACAAAACCGTGAAATTTCTCTATGAGCTTACCGATAAAAATACGGTTGAAACGGTGCTTATGACATACAAGCACGGAAAAAGCCTTTGCATTTCAACGCAGGTTGGCTGTAATATGGGGTGCAGATTCTGCGCCTCGACCGTAGGCGGAAAGGTTAGAGATTTAACGGCAGGCGAGATACTCGACCAGGTTATTTTTACCGCAAAAAACGAAAATGTAAAAATTTCAAACATCGTGCTAATGGGAATAGGCGAACCGCTCGATAACTACGATAATGTAACGGCGTTTCTGAAAAACGTAAACGAGGAAAAGGGGCTTAATATCGGGTATCGGCACATTTCCCTTTCAACGTGCGGTATTGTCCCCATGATTGATAAGCTTGCGGAAGAAAAGCTTCCGATAACGCTTTCGGTATCTCTCCACGCGCCGAACAATGAAATAAGAAAAAAAATTATGCCGATAGCGCAAAAATATGAGTATAAAGAGCTTTTAAAAAGCATAAGAAATTATATAGAAAAATGCGGAAGGCGGGTAAGCTTTGAATATACAATGATTGAAAATCTCAACGATTCTCAAGCTTGCGCCGCTGAACTTTCCAAAAATCTTAAAGGAATGCTCTGTCATGTGAATTTGATTCCCGTAAATCCCGCAAGGGGCACAATGAGCCCCACTACAAGGAAAAAGATAGACGCATTTTCGCAAACCATGAATAAAAACGGAATAAACACTACTGTTCGCCGAACGCTCGGTCAGGATATAGACGCGGCGTGCGGACAGCTTAGAGCAAAGAATAAAAAAGATGAGTAAAAAGAGGTGATAGGCTTGATTAAAGGACTTACGGATATCGGACTTCTGCGTGAACTCAACGAGGATAACTACTTTTTTTCGGAGGACGGAGATAACTTTGTTATTGCCGTTGCGGACGGAATGGGCGGTCATAATGCAGGCGACAAGGCAAGCGACATAACCGTTTCGGCTATAAAGAAATTCTCGGAGGAAAACGATATGTATACCGATTCCGAGAAAAAAATCAGGCTTGCCGTTTTAAAGGCAAACGAGGACGTTTTTAAGGAATCTGTTTCGGATAAATCCAAAAACGGAATGGGGGCGACTGTCGTTGTCGCAGTCGGAACAAAAGACGAAGCCGTTATCGGAAATATCGGTGATTCGAGGTGCTACATTGCGGACAGCGAGCATATCGAGCAGATAACCGAGGACCATTCTTATGTGAATGAGCTTGTAAAAAGCGGTATGATAACGGAGGACGAAGCGAGATTTCACCCCCGAAAAAACGAAATTCTAAAGGCTGTCGGAATCGGAGGAGATGTTTTCCCCGATATTTTCAGAGTCCGCTTAAAAGAGGGAGATATGCTTCTTCTGTGTACTGACGGACTTACAAATATGCTCACCGACAGCGAAATTCACGAAATTCTGAAATCCGACAATTCCGCCCTCGAAACCGCAAAGGCGCTTATAGACGCGGCGAACAATGCAGGCGGTGCGGATAACATAACCGTTGTTTTAAAAAAATAAAAAGGAGAAATAATATAAATGGTAGGTACAGTTTTGGGAGGCAGATATGAGCTCTTGGAGCTTATCGGAACGGGCGGTATGGCACACGTTTATAAAGCACGGTGCAGAACGCTCAACCGTTTTGTTGCCATAAAAATTTTAAAGGACGAATATAAAGACGATAAGGAATTTGTAAAGAAGTTTTACGTTGAGTCGCAGTCCGCCGCTTCACTTTCAAACGTTAATATAGTTTCTATATACGACGTCGGCGAGGAAGCGGGCATAAACTATATCGTTATGGAATATGTTGAGGGAGTAACCTTAAAAGACGTTATCAAAAAGAATCATGTTCTTAATTGGAAGGTTGCTTTAAACTGCGGACTTCAGATTTTAAATGCGCTTGACTGCGCTCACAAAAACGGTATTGTTCACCGTGATATAAAACCGCAGAATATCATAGCAACATATGACGGTATTTTAAAGGTTGCCGATTTCGGTATCGCAAAGGCGATAAACGGAAACGAAACGAAAAAGATAGACGAAAGCGTTATCGGCTCGGTTCACTATATTTCGCCCGAACAGGCAAAGGGAATTATGATAGACGCAAGAAGCGACATTTATTCTTTGGGTATCGTTATGTACGAAATGCTTACGGGACGTCTGCCGTTTGAGGGAGAAAATCCCGTATCCGTTGCGCTTATGCATTTAAATTCAGAGCCTGAATTTATAAAGGATATAAACGTTTCCGTTCCGCTGGAGCTTGCGAATATTGTTCATAAGGCAATGAGACGCGACATTGCACAGCGTTATCAGTCGGCAAGAGAGATGATAAACGACCTTAACGAATTTAAGCGTAAGGAAAGCGTTGAAATACCGAACCTTGATACGCAGTCCTCGGAAGATACGAAAATAATCGTTAAGGAATCGGGAACAGAAGAAAAGCCGATAGCTCCCGAACCGATAAAGGAATATAAAAGATACGATACCATAAATCATGAAAAGCAAGAAAAAGCGCCCCTGAAAGAGGTTGCGGACAAGGGAGATGAGGAAATGCAAAAAAGCGTAAAAAAAGGCAAAAATAAAAAACCTCGTACAAAGAGCGAAAAAGCAGCCGTATACAGCGCTGTCGGAGTTTCCGGAGTTATAATACTCGTTATGCTTTACGTATTTTTAAATATGTTTTTCCCGAATCTGAAGCTTTCGGGTCTGTTCAAATCCAAGGAATATTATCTTGAGGATTATACGGGTCAAAACATTGACGACGTTAAGCCCATGCTTGAAAAAGAGGGCTTTAAGGTAGAGACGGAGGACGGCTTCGACGAAGAATATAAAAACAAAGAAATTATAAGCCAGCGTCCGAGCGGTGAAATGAATGTAAAAGTAAGAGGAACAACAATCTACTTTACGGTAAACGTAACCGAAGATGACAACACGGACGAAAACGAGGACGACCTTATCGCAGTACCGTCGGTTGTTTCGTCGGAAGCGTCAAAAGCAAAGGAAACGCTTTCAAACCTCGGCTTTAAGGTTATAGAAAAGCGGGAGGAATCCGACAGCGTTTCGGAAAACCACGTTATAAGACAGTCCCCTGCATCAGGCTCGAAGCTTAAGGACGGCGGAGAAGTTACAATTTATATAAGCACAGGCAAAAAGCAGGCGGAAACGGTTAAGGTTCCCAACTTTATAGGTCTTACAAGAGACGCCGCAAAGAGCGTTGCCGACACTTTGGGTCTTCAGCTTTCCGTAACAGAAAGCGACGAGGGCGAGGATAAGGCAGGCAAGGTTGTTTCACAGGGAACAGCGAAGGATACGGAAGTGGAAAAAGGCTCGACAATAAAAATCGTAGTCGGAAGAAAACCCGAAACAACAAGCAAGCCTAACCAAAACACGCAGACAACGACACCGCAGACGGTAACAAAAACGTTTACAATAACACTTCCCGAGGGCGTTCCTGCCGAAGTTATTATCAAAAAGGATAATGCTGAGGTTGTAAGAAAGAACTATTCGGCTGATGAAACAACCGCAAAAATAGACGTATCGGGAAGCGGAACACACCATATTGTAGTAACCGTAAACGGACAGGAATATATGTCCGAAAACGTAAAATTCAATTAGTACGGAGATTTTTATGGCTTTGGACGGTATTATAACAAAAGGAATCGGCGGATTTTATTATGTCGATACAAATGACGGACTTTATGAGTGTCGGGCAAGGGGAAAATTCCGTTCGCACGGTATTTCCCCTGCCGTGGGCGATAAAGTAAAAATATCGGTTATTGATTCAAATAAGTTAAAAGGCAGTTTAGATGAAATTTATGAGCGCAAAAACTGCCTTTTGCGCCCTGTTGTCGCAAATGTTGACAAGCTTATAATAGTATCGGCGGCGGCTTCGCC
>USLP01000165.1 GCA_900555525.1 uncultured Eubacteriales bacterium | reverse complement strand
TTGTATGCTTATGGGTATGACTGCGCTTGCCGACAACGATATAAACGTTTATATAAACGAAAACAAGGTTGAATTTTCAGACCGCACGCCTATGGAAATCGACGGCGAGCTTTTTCTGCCGCTGCGAAGCATTTTTGAAGCTATGGGCGCCGAGGTGTTCTGGACGGGCGAAACAAGCACGGTTATCTGCGCAGGTGCGGACGTAAAAGCCATACTTCAAATCGGAAACGATATTCTTTTTAAGGATAACGAGCAGTTCAAAATGAAATCCGCTCCCGTAATCGTTGACGACAGAACAATGGTAACTGCTGACGCCGTTGAAAATGTTTTCGGACTTACGGCGGCATATGACAGCAAAAACGGAATTATCCGCTTCGAGGTGAAATAATATGAAAAAAGGGAAAATTTTATCTTTAATTTTGGCGGCGGTTTTAATGCTGTCATTCGGTGTATCGGCGGCAGGAGTAAACGTAAACCTTGACGGAGAGGTGCTTTTATTTGACCAGTACCCCGTTATAATCGGCGGAAGAACGCTTGTTCCGATGCGTAAAATTTTTGAAAAGCTCGGCGCTGACGTTTCGTGGAACGACACCGCAAAAACGGCGGAATCAAAAAAGGACGGTACGACCGTAAAAATACAAATAGACAATGACGAAATGCTTATAAACGGCAAGGCGAAAAAGCTTGACGTTTCGGCACAGCTTATAAACGGTAGAACGCTTGTTCCCGCAAGAGCGGTTGCGGAGGCTTTCGGCTGTGATGTATCGTGGGACGAAAAAACGCAGGTTGTAAGCATAGAAACGGCGGACTACAAGGCAAAAAAAGCCTCTCACGCAAGATATATTTCTCCGAAATCCTACAGTATAGCTTACATAACGGGCGAAACATATATTTTGGAAACGGGCGAAACGAAGGTTAAAAACATTGACTACCTTTTGTATGACAAGCTTTCCGCCTCATCCGTAAACGTTGCGTCAATCCCGAATACAGGCATAACCGAAAGAGCGGACAGCGCCGACCTTAAAGAAACGCTCGAAAAATCGCTCGGCGTTACGTTCACGTCCTACGAAGTAACAAATTATAACTATATGCCTGCCGTTCGCTGTACGTATGAGCTTGACGGAGCCGACTATACACAGATAGTTTATTTCACAAATTCGTATGTTTATACGGTAACAATGGGATTATTTCCGAATGTAAGCAATGAAGTTAAAGCGGAATTTGAGTATATCATAACATCTCTTTCCGTATAAATTGCGGTTATTTTGTAATAAAATGCAAAAAAATGCAATTTTTTTGAAAAAATATTAAAATTGTATTGACATATCAAAAAAACGGTGCTATAATACATATATTATTTTAAATGACATTGGAGGAGAATAATTATGAATTTCAAAAAATTAGGCTGTCTTGCCGTTGCAGGACTTATGGCTCTCGCTATGACAAGCTGCGGTAACGACACAAAGACGGAAACAAACACAAACACAGACGCAAACAAGGATACGGAAAAGAAAGTTATTACAATGGCTACAAACGCTGAATTTCCGCCGTTTGAATATTTGGAAGGCGATACGGTTGTAGGCGCTGACGCTGATATGGCAAAGGCTGTATGCGACAAGCTCGGATATAAGCTTGAAATCACAAACCTTGACTTTGACGCCGCTTTGGCAGGTGTTTCGACAGGTAAATACGACATCGCTGTTGCAGGTATCACGGCAAGCGAAGAAAGAAAAAAGAGCATGGCTTTCTCCGATAACTACTACAAAGCTTCACAGTCCATCGTTGTTAAGGCTGACAGCGCAATCAAAGGAAAAGACGACCTCACAGGCAAGACAATTTCCTGCCAGGAGGGTACAACGGGCGAACAGTATCTTTTGGATAACGGCTACAACGTTCAGTCATTCAAAACCGGCGCAGAGGGTATTGCCGCTGTTGTAACGGGCAAGGTTGACGCGCTCGTTATCGATAATGCAGTTGCTAAAAACTTGTCTGCCGAACAAAACGGCGCAACAGTTGTTTTGGACGAAGCTTTGACAGACGAATCCTACGCTATAGCTTTACAGCTCGGAAACGATGAACTTACATCAAAAATCAACGAAGCTCTTAAAGAATTAAAAGCAGACGGAACTTTGGCAAAGATTTTTGAAAAGTATGATTTAAAGGTTGACGCCGAATAATCATAATATACTATAAGGTATCAGAGGACGATACAGATAATCTGTTCGTCCTTTCTTACTTATCGTACGGAAAGGAAAACAATTATGGAATGGCTAACCAAATGGCTTGACAGGCTTTATCAGACTTTTATTGTCGGCGAACGCTACAAAACGCTTATCGGCGGTCTTGAGAAAACAATTATTATTACCGTTGGCGCGCTTGCAATCGGCGTTATAATCGGTACGATTATAGCGATTATAAAGGTTTTTGCCATGGGTAATAAAAAACTGAAGTTTCTCGATATGCTGTGTAATCTCTATCTTACCGTGATAAGAGGCACACCTGTTGTTGTTCAGCTTTTGATTTCGTTTTTTATAATATTTGTCAGCGCAAAGGACGGCACATGGGTTGCCGTAATCACGTTCGGCATAAATTCGGGAGCATATGTTGCCGAGGTTATCAGGTCGGGCATTATGTCAATCGATAACGGACAAATGGAAGCGGGACGCTCCTTGGGTCTTACAAGAGCGCAGACCATGAAAGAAATCATTCTTCCGCAGGCTTTCAAAAACGTTCTCCCCGCAATAGGCAACGAGATGATTGCCCTGCTTAAGGAAACCTCCGTTGCAGGCTATGTTGCCGTGCAGGACTTGACAAAAGCGGCAAATCAGATAAAAAACACTACATATGACCAAATAAACCCGATTTTGCTCGTTGCGCTTGTATATCTTCTTATTGTAATACTCTTAACAAAGCTTTTGAGCATAATGGAGAGGAGGCTTGCAAGAAGTGGAAGATAATATAATTTTGGAAACAAGAGGTCTTAAAAAAGATTTCGGCAGCGTCAGTGTTTTAAAGGGTATTGACGTAAAAATAAAAAAAGGCGAAACTGTTTCGATAGATGTCGGGGCTTCTCCGGCGAAGTTTAAAAATATGCCAAAGGCTGAGTTTCAGGACGCGCCCGACGGGCTTTCCATAAAAAGTTTTTCCATACGCGACAGCAGGCTCGTGTTGGAAATAAGCTGCTCGGAAAACGCAAAGCCCGCGAAAGGGCGTTTTGTGGTGAATCTGCTCGGCAAGCATTGGAGGGGAATGTTTCTTGTGGATAAAATCCCGCCGCTTGATTTTGAAATAACCGAGTAGTGCCGCATTAAAGCCTCCGTTTTGAATAAGAGCGTTTATTGTTGCCGATAAATTGTATTTTTTAGCAAATTTGTGGGGCGCGCTTTATCATAAAAAGAGAGGGACGGCTAAAAATTTTACACTGTTCTAAGCTACCGCAAAAAAAACTCCGCCCAAATGGGCGGAGCTTTTTTCCTATGGAGATAGTAAACTATTCCTTTACGAGCTCGTATGCGAAGATAACCGTTCTTCCCTTTACAGTCGATAGCCTGACCGACGCCGTCTCTGCGGTTCTATCCATTTCGATTTCATCGCCGCGGGTTCCGTCGTTGTTAAGGGCGTATAGTTTCCAGCCTTCCATCGGGTTTTTGAACTTTACAATGATGTCTGTCTTTTTTGCCAAAAGCGGTGTTGTGCCGTGGTCGCGCAAGATTGTCATATCGGTGTCGTCAAAGCGCATATTGGTGTTTTTTATGTCGCTTAGGTGCAATATTAGAATCTTGGAGCTGTCTTTAAGCGGATTATTGTCTATGCTTGAAATCAAGGTTGAGCTCCAGCCGCGCGTATTTCTTATTTCGGCAAAGGCGCCTTTGAATGATTTCCCTTTCGGGCCTATAAACGCCTCGCTTTTGGAAGTGATAAGTTGCCAAGTTTCGTTTTTCTTGTCCAAGACCATTTCCGAAGTGGAGGATTCATACCTTTCATTCTCGACGTCAAGTTTGCCGCCCGTAAGTTTTGTGAGTTGGGGAAGGTTGGCTTTCGTATCGAGTATTACGGGCTTATCAGACTTATTCTGCTCAATGACTGCCTGTTCGGCCGCGACTGCAAAAGGTGAATTTTGCGGAACTTTAAACCCTGAGGGCGTTGGATTTATTTCAACCTCGGTTGCGGCGTAAAGGCCTATGCGCTTTAAGAGCGGCGAGTTTGCATTTTTTTCCGGCTCAGGGCGCGTAAGGTAGTCTTCTGGGAGG
>USLP01000164.1 GCA_900555525.1 uncultured Eubacteriales bacterium | reverse complement strand
AAACCCGCTTCTGCGGTAAACGTTCAGATTGTAACGTCGGGCGGTACTCCGACTGTTCAGACAATGGTTCTCGATAATCCTAAAAGATATGTATATGATGTGCAGAATGCACTTTTGTCAGACGGTGTGAATGCGGAGAACATAACTTCAAATGCGGTCAGCTCCGTGCGTTTTTCGCAGTTTTCATATTCGCCCAATGTTGTTAGGGTTGTTGTTGAGCTTAAAGCGGACACAACTGTTAAGGCGGGAATTTCAAACGGTATTTATACCGTTGCTGTAACGGAAACCGCCGCGGTTGTAACACCGCCTGCGCAAAATACGTCAAAAGACGATTTTCTTATAGTTATAGACCCCGGACACGGCGGTGAAGAACCGGGAAGCCTGGGCAAAATCAACGGTGAAATCGTGCTTTACGAAAAAGATGTAAACCTAAAAATAGGAAAAAAGGTGTACGAAAAGCTTTTGGCACGTGGTTATAACGTAATAGCGACAAGAACAACGGACGCAACCGTATCACTGGCACAGAGAGTGGAAATAGCGAATACCGCAGGCGCCGATTTGTTTGTTTCGGTGCATAACAATTCGTTTTCCGACAGTTCCGCAAAAGGAACGCTTACAATGTATGCCTTTGACGACCCGAAAACCGTCGGCGCATTTACGGGCAAGCAGGTAGCCTCCATAATTCAGCCGTATTTGGTACAGGCGACTCAAAGTCAGGACAGACAGCTTATGCACAATCCTAAAATTTATGTTACGGCGAGAACGACAATGCCTGCCGTTTTGTGCGAATGTTTGTTTATGAGCAACCCCGAAGATTTGGCTAAATTAATGGACGATAATTGGGTTGAAAGAATCGCAGAGGGCATTTCAAAGGGTATAGAAGCGGCTGTGGCACAGATGAAATAAGAATTTTTTTGTCGCTTTTATATAATTTTTGAAAAAAATGCTGTTTAATTCTGCTAAATTATATTAAATTGCGTGAAAACACTTGAAATTTCAGAGTTTTTGTGGTAAAATATCAGCATAAAGCTTTTTGGTGAATCGCAAACGCCATAGCTTACAAATTAGAAAGGAGGCAATACAATGAATAAAACAGAATTGATTGCTGCAGTAGCTGAAAAAACGGAATTGAGCAAAAAAAATGCGGAGGCAGCTGTTTCGGCTGTTCTTGACAGCATAACAGAAAGCTTGAAATCGGGAGACAAGGTTTCCTTACTCGGCTTCGGAACTTTTGAAGTAAGAAACAGAGCCGCAAGAACAGGAAAGAATCCTCAGACAGGCGCAGCAATAAAAATCCCCGCAGCTAAAGTTCCGGCTTTCAAAGCAGGAAAAGCTCTTAAGGACGCTGTAAAATAATTAATTAATCAGTATAAAAAACAGCCTTTTAGGTAAAGGCTGGTTTTTATTTCCCTATGAAACGAACGATTCCAAAATTTCCAGAACTTCAAATTCCGTTTCCGCGTCTATCCCTGCCGTAAGCTCTTTTATATCCGCGTCCGCAAGGGCGGCGGTATTGATTTTTTGTTCCCGTATGCTTTCGGACGTATTATTTTTTTTATAAACATAAAGCGTATCGTTCTTAAGCTTTATTAAATAATGATTATCGCACGGCGCTTCTATAGTTTCTTCGGCACATAAAAGATTTTTTTCAAATTTCGTTATTTTCCAGTTGGGATGAATCTCCATGACTTCATCTTTTGTCTTTCCTATTAAATCTTTGTCGGTTTTTTTCGTTTCGTTTTTTATATGACCGCAGGAATATACCGTTTTCAGCTTTATTGCCGAATTTTTTTCAAGATAAATAACTTCGGGGGTATTTACGGCAGAAGTTTCTTTTATGTTTTCACTTGATAAATCTTTTTTCGGAATATACTTAAGCGCGCTCACAAGCGCAAGAATACAAAGTCCTATAATAAGAATTGTACTGCGGTGCAATTTTTTTCTTTTCATATGAAATTCTTCCATAGTCTGACGCTCCTATTCATAATATACTTATTTTAAAGTCATTTTTTCCCGCAATATGATTTTTTATACATTTTTTGTCGATAAAAAAATTTTAACGTTCGACAAATTGCAACAGCAATTTTTTTTATGGAGTGCTATAATGATAAAAAAGCATGAAAAGAGGTATCTACGCAGCAATGAATATAGAATTTCACAGCGATAACGGCAGGCTTTTTGCAGAGCTTTCGGGCGAGCTTGCCCACCACAGCGCAATGGAGGAAAAGCCGAGGATAGAAATGAAATTAAGCACAAACGAAGAACATGAGATTATATTTGATTTATCGGGACTTACATTTATGGACAGCTCGGGAATAAGCCTTATTTTCGGCGCTTATAAAATTGCGTCGGAATTCGGGCAAAAAATAACCGTGATTACCGAAAACGAAAGATTTGAAAAAATTCTCACCATGGCAGGTATGGGAGAATTTGTAAATATAGTAACGAAAAGAGGTGAGCTTCTCTAATGGAAATTATAAACGAAACAAGAATTATATTTTTATCAAAGTCAGTAAACGAAAGCTTTTGCAGGGTGAGCGTTGCGGCGTTTCTTTCGCAGCTTGACCCCGTTGTTTCCGAACTTGTGGATATAAAAACGGCGGTAACGGAGGCGGTTTCAAACTCCATTATTCACGGTTACGGCAATACATACGGAATAATAACGGTTAATATGAGAGTTTATGAGGACAGAACCGTCGAAATTTCCGTCGAAGATAAGGGCAGAGGAATTGACGACATTGAGCGTGCGAGAACTCCGCTTTTCACAACAAAGCAGGACGAAGAACGTGCAGGCATGGGTTTTACCGTTATGGAAACGTTTATGGACAGCGTTGAGGTTTTTTCAAAGTCGGGAGAAGGCACTGCTGTAGTGATGAAAAAAAAGCTCGGAAAGGTATAAAGTCTTTAAAAAATCGCCCATAGCGCTGTTTTTTGCTCAGGGCGGTACAGACGCGTACAGCGCCGCTCGCGTCAAAGCAGCGCTATGAACGATTTTTTTTCAGACTTGTTTGTCTCTTACAGCAGTGAAAGGAATGACTGAAAAATGGAAGCAGTGTTTAATAAAAACATCGAGCTTTTGAAAAAAGCGAAGGAGGGAGACATTTCCGCCCGAAATGCGCTTTTTGAAATGAATATGGGTCTTGTGAAAAAAACGGCGGCAAGATTTGCGGGACGGGGAATAGAATTTGAGGACGCCGTTCAGATTGGCAGTATCGGACTGTATAAAGCGATAGAAAAATTTGATTTTTCGTATGACGTGAAATTCTCGACATATGCCGTTCCCATGATAATAGGCGAGATTAAGCGTTTTTTGAGAGATGACGGACCTATCAAGGTGTCGAGAAGCATAAAGGAAAATTACGGAAAAATAATGAATTTTTTGGAGGAAACCCGAAAGCGTGAGCAGGCAGAGCCTACGGTGAACGAGATTTCAAAAAAACTCGGAATAGACGTTGAAGATGTTGTTACGGCGCTTTCTTATAACCCGAACTGCGAATCCTTAAATGCGTCTGTCGGTTCGGAGGGCGGAGCGTGCCTCGGTGATTTGATTCCCGCCGCAAACGACAGCGAAGAACGTATTGCCGAAACATTGAGCCTATATTCCGTTTTGGAGGAACTTCCGAAGCGTGAAAGAGAGCTTATTGAGTTAAGATATTTTAAGGAGGAAACGCAGAGCAGTGTTGCAAAGCGTATGGATATTTCGCAGGTGCAGGTATCGAGAATAGAAAAGAAGGTTTTGGAAAAACTGCGGAAAAAGCTGATTTATTCATAAATTCGTGGAAAATGTATATAAAAATGCAAAAATATAAGATTTTGTTATAAAAACATAACAAATTTCGGAAAACCGCTTGACATCTGCTTTCGGATATGCTACAATGATTTCAATAAAAATAAGGAGTTAGAGAATTATGACTTTATTCGGTTCTGTATTTTTTGCATATTTCTTTAGCCTGAGCTTTTACTTTAGCTTTGGTTATTTTTGGTATGCAAAATTAAATAGAACGAAACGGGTCGCAGCTTGTCTCTAACCGAAAATTAAATTTTTGTACGCTTCATAAAGCCCGTGGATACTACGGGCTTTATTTTTTTGCGGAAGGGAGAATGAATTATGATTATCGTATTGAAAAGAAATCCGAAAGCGGAGGACGTAAATCAGCTTGAAAGCTATGTTAAGGGCTTGGGCTTGCAGCTTCAGCACATCAAAGGCGAAGAAACCTCCATGATAGGTCTTGCGGGCGATACCTCCGCCGTTGACC
>USLP01000163.1 GCA_900555525.1 uncultured Eubacteriales bacterium | reverse complement strand
ACAGACACGGTAGAATTTACCGCAGAGGATTCGGGTACGAAGAACGGCAAAATCGTTTATTGCTCCTATCCCGGTGAAGAAGCCGTTTTCACAGGCGGCACAAGAGTGCCCGCAAGCGAGTTTTCAAAGGTTACGGACGAAAAAATCCTTGCAAAATGGTCAAACCGTAAAGCAAAGGACGCAATCCGTCAGATTGATTTAAAGAGCTTTATGGCAAAAAAAGGCTATACAAATCTTGAAGACTACTATCCCATAACGGGTAATCATTACAGCCAGACAACTGAGGATTATTTCGGACGTCCCGTTTATTCCGTTGACGACGAGCCTGCCATGTGGCTTTCGAGATACCCCAACAAAAAGGCGTTTTTGTATGACGAAAACCCCGTTACGGAATATCTGCAAATCGGAAGCGTCGAAAAGCTTACAAAGGCTGAAAACGGAGATACCGAGGGTACTGTTTTCCATTACGACGACAGAAGAATTTCAAAATACGCAGGCTATAAGGACGTTTGGTTCTACGGTCTTCCCGTTTGGATTTTCTTCCATGAGGAATTTCCGATAGGTTCAATCGACCCGCAGAACTCAACAATCACAACCGGAATAGCTCCCACAAGAGGCGTAACGCAGGGCAGAGAGTTTTTCCTCTTTAATATTTTAGACGAGCTTGATCAGCCCGGCGAATACTATGTTGACAGAGATTCGGGTATAATGTATTTCTATCCGCAAAAAGAAGATTTCAAATATCTTAACGTAGGCTGCTTCAATAAGGACTACATGATAACTATGACAAACACATCGTTTGTTACCTTCAGCGGTATTTCATTTGAAAACACAAGACGCTGCGGGATTTTTGTAAAAGGCGGCGAGGAGTGCAGAATCGAATACTGCAACATAAGAAATACGGGCGGCTACGCAATCAGAATAGGCGACACAACGGAAGCCTGCTATACGCCGTTTATCGACTACAACTGGACAGACTGGTATCCGCATGAGAATCCGACGGAAGCCGAAATGGCGAAAGTGCAGATTGAATATTGGAACGACCCCAAGCGTTCCGTAGACGTAAGAGGTAAAAACCACGGTATTTACGGCTGTAACATCAAAAATACAGGCGTTGCGGGCATAGAGCTTTCGGGCGGTAATATGTACAGAGACGAGGACAGCGGATATTACGTTGAAAACTGCGATATTTCGTTTGTCGGCTCAAACAAGAAAACTTACGAGGGCGGTATTACTTTAAATAACGTTCACGGTGTAACCGTAAAGAACAACACAATTTCGCACGTTCCCGGTACGGCAATGAGCGGTTATTCGACAAAAGCCGTATATGACAGCAACGAATTTTTCGACTGCCTGTCGGAATCGCACGATATGACAATTGTTTATACTGATTATATGGTACAGCCGCTTGATATAAAATTCACAAATAACTATCTCCACGACGTACCGCCCGAACACGCAATAACGAGCGCAACCTCTCAGATTTCGCAGAGAGCGGGCTTCGGCTTCGATAACTCCTACGGCGTAGGCTGCGATATAAGAAACAACGTATTCAAAAACATTCCGAGAGGTATGTTCATAAACGATATGGATATTGTTGAAAACAACGTTTATATCGACTGCTATGAGCCTGCCGTAACATATGCAAGAACAAACCACTACTATCCCGCAGTTGATAAGGAAAATCCTTTCAGCATGAAAAACGACTGGGGACAGGAGGGAAGATATGCGGCTTGCTGGCCCGTATTTGCAGACGGCGAGCTCGGACAGAAATACAGAGCGCTCTATAAGGAAAAATATCCCAGAGTTATGGAATGGATAGAAACCATAGAAGCGCAGACTCATGAGGGAAAACAGTTCTTCAAATTAAAGAATAACCTTGTTGTAAACAAAAGCCAGTTCTTATATGCTCATCACATTAAATTCCCCGATCTCATGATGGCGAATCACCCGTTTACGGAGGTTACAAACAACAACTACGTAAGCGATACCTCAATGTTTGTTGACTACGAGGGCGGAAACTATCAGCTTACCGAGGAGGGCGCAAAGAAATATGGACTTAATCCTATCGATATGTCAAAAATCGGCGCGGCAGATAAGACGGGAACAGAGCTTTATAAGACAGTTGCGTCAATGCCGAACGTTTCGGGCGGAACAACACAGCCCTCAACAACGGTTGACACAACAAAAATAAAAGACGCTGTAGTTTTGAAAATCGGTTCGTCAAACGCTCTCAATAAGGGCGCAAGCGTAAAGGTTGACCCCAACAACAGCGCGGTTATGCCTCAGATTATCGATTCGAGAACGCTCGTTCCCGCACGCTTTATAGCCGAATCCTTCGGCGGCGAGGTAGGTTGGGACGATGCAACACGTACTGTTACAATTAAACTCGGCGGAAAGACCGTTACAATGGTTCTTGACAAAAACGAGCTTATGATAGACGGCGAGGTTGCGGCTGTTATGGACGTTCCGGCACAGTCAATCGAGGGCAGAACAATGGTTCCGCTCCGTGCGCTTTGCGAAACGGCGCTTTCCAAAAAGGTATTCTGGGATCCCAAGGGACTTATAGTTATTTCCGATACGGATAACATTTTGGACAGTGCAAACGACGCAGGCACAATAGACACAATACTCAGTATTTTGAAGTAATATTAAATCTGAAAGCGAATGCTTTTTGCATTCGCTTTCACTAAAAATAAGGGGATAAAAAATGTACGACGTGTTTTCATTAAAGGATTACACATTTCCCGAAGGCTTTTTGTGGGGAAGCGGATATGCGGGGCATCAGGTAGAGGGAAACAATGTAAATACACAGTGGTGGGCAAATGAACAGGCAGGAAAATATCCCGATAAATCAGGTCTTGCATGCAACAGCTACGAGCTTTACGAAACGGACGCAAAATTAGCGCAGTCGCTTGGTCATCAGGCGTTCCGCACATCTGTCGAATGGTCGAGAATAGAGCCCGAAGAGGGTGTTTTTGACGAAAAAGCGGCAGACCATTACGTAAAATTCTTCGCAAGCTTAAAGGAAAAGGGAATAAAGGTCTTTGCAACAATGGTGCATATCGCACACCCGTTATGGTTTGACAAAATCGGCTATTTCACGAAAGCGGAAAATTTAAAATATTTTGAGCGCTATTTGGAGTATATTGTGCCGAAAATTGCGCCTTATGTTGACTATTGGAATGTTATAAACGAATTTAACCTGGGAAATACGCCCTTAAGAATAGACGAAAAACTTAATTCGCTGAAATTCCACGCAAGAGGATATCATATCATAAAAAAATATTCAAACGCTCCCGTAAGCTCGGCACACGCGCTCGTTTATTATATGCCGAAACGTGCGCATGACAGATGGGATAAGGCAATGACGGAATACTGGGATTTGTGCGACCATGAATTTTTCTTCCATGCAATACGCACGGGCGAGGTGTTATATCCGCAAAGAGACGGATATTACGATAAGGAAATAAAAGACGCGGCAGACTATTGGTCAATAAATTATTACACGAGAAACTTAATAGACGCACGCAAGGCAAACGGAGACGGCGGACGCTATAATCATATGAGAATGAAAATGATAGATATGGATTTCTACCTTGAAGAAATGTACCCCGAATGTATCATAGCAAACGCAAGCCGTCTTACGGATAAGCCGATATACATAACGGAAAACGGACTTTCATGTAATGACGACCGATTCAGAATCGTATATTTGTCGCTTTATCTTTCAGCGGTGGCGGAAGCGATAAAAATGGGAGCGGATATAAGAGGGAATCTCTATTGGTCGCTTTTGGATAATTTTGAATGGGGAAGCTATAAGCCGAGATTCGGACTTTGCGATGTGGATTTTAAGACCTTCGAGCGTACCCCGAAGCCGAGCGCATATTTCTATAAGGAAATAATAGAAAATAACGGCTTTAATCAGAAAATTTTAAGAAAATACTTAAACGAGCTTCCGACGCTCGGAAAATTTTAAAAAGGAGAGTTATAAAACAATGAAAGAAAAAATTAATTTAGGATTTATAGGACTTGGACAGAGAGGAAGAATGCTTTTTGAAGAAGAAGCAATAAAAATGGACGATATAAACATTGTTGCGCTTTGTGATGCTTATGAGGACAGAGCGCATGAGCTTTCAAATGTTGTAAAAGAAAAAAAGGGCAATGAACCGCTTTGCACAACAGACTACAGAGAAGTACTTGAGCTTCCGGGGCTTGACGCGGTTATAATCAGCGCCGCATGGGAGGCTCATGTGGATAT
>USLP01000162.1 GCA_900555525.1 uncultured Eubacteriales bacterium | reverse complement strand
GCGTCGCGGCAGTGTATTGCAATTGGCAAATCAAGCTCATGCGCAAGCTTTATTTGCTTTATAAAGACTTCCTTTTGAATATCTCTGCCGGGCGTATCATAATGGTAATCAAGCCCGATTTCGCCTATTGCCACCATTTTTTTGTCTTTCGCAAGACGGCGAATAAGCTTTTCGGCATTATCGTCATATTTTTCGGCAAATTCGGGGTGATAGCCTGCCGTGAAGTATACAAACGGATATTTTTCCGAAAGCGCCTGTGCATTCTGTGAGGTTATATCGTCGCAGCCGATTGAAACAATCGTGCCTATACCGTTTTCCTTCATGCTTTCCAAAAGTGTAAAACGGTCGGCGTTGAACGCTTCGTCATCATAATGGCTGTGTGTATCGAATATCATTTTATCACTCTTTCCTATAAAAACTTTCTGCTCCAAAGACGAGGGGAGAAAATCATAATAATCGGGAAAAATTCAAGACGTCCAAAAAGCATATCGGCGCAAAGCACGATTTTTACAAATTCGGGAAGCGTGCTGAAATTGCCGACGGGTCCGACTATTTTTCCTAAGCCCGGTCCGACATTTCCTATGCAGGTCATAACGGAGGACAGGTTTTTTACCAAATCCACATTAAAAGTCGAAATGGCAAACACGGACGAAACAAGCACGGCGAAATATATTATAAAAAATGTTGCGCTTCCGCGTACTACGGCAGGCTGTACGGCTTTTCCGTTTATTTTTATTTGGTGCACTTCTCTTGGGTTAAGCAAATTTTTACATTCGGTTTTTATCATTTTTGAAAGCATAACCACACGTATAATTTTGATTCCGCCGCCTGTCGAGCCTGCGCAAGCGCCCGTAATCATAAGAAACAGAAGAAGCATTTGCGATAATTGCGGCCAGAGCGTAAAATCATACGTAATAAAACCTGTTGTGCTGATAACGGAGCAAACCTGGAAAGACGCATATCTGAATGCTTCGCCAAAGCCTTTGTAAAGCGGAAGAATGTTAAAGGAAATAATCAGCGTAAAGCAGGCAACAACGGCGAAATAAACCTTTAACTCTTCGTCCTTAAATGCAGCTCTTAAGTTTTTCAATATTATGAAATAGTATATATTGAAGTTTACGCCGAACAAAAACATAAAAACTGTGATAACGCCGTCAATATAAGCGCTGTTATAGTAAGCGATGCTTTCGTTTTTTATGCTGAATCCGCCTGTTCCCGCATTGGAAAACGCATGATTTATGCTGTCAAAAAGCGGCATTTTTCCCAAAAGCAGGAAAACGATTTCCAAAAGCGTGAGAGCAAGATACATTCCGTAAAGAATTTTTGCAGATTTTCCACCTCTCGGAACAAGCTTTCCGACCGTGGGACCCGGCACTTCCGCACGCATCAGGTTCATACTGTTTTCGGATAAGCGCACCACCGCCATAACAAAAACCAAAACCGCCCATCCCGCCAATCCAATGCGTAAAGCTTCTCCAAAAAAGTATGCCTTTGGGGAGTGAGGTTATTTCGGTGAGAATTGTTGCGCCCGTTGTGGTAAGACCCGAAACGGTTTCAAAAAAGCAATCGATATAATTCGGGATAACACCGCTTATATAAAAGGGAACAGCGCCTGCCAAAGACCAAGTTATCCATGCAAGTGCAACTATCGCAAAGCCCTCTTTCGCATAAATCTTGTTACCTCTCGGAATAACAAGCGAAAGCGGAAGAAACAGCGCAAAAATAACAGCCGCCGTGAGCGTGAAGATTATTGCTATTCTGTATTCCTTGTATATAACGCTTACAAGAGCGGGCAAAAGCATGAGAAACGCTTCCGCCGTCATAAGCTTGCTTAAATTTTTTATAATAAGTCTTTTGTTCATGGCAGTACCTCTTTATGCAAGCATATCCGACAAATCGGAAAATCTCATGTTTTTAGTAACTATAATAACCGTATCGCCCATTTTTATTTCCGTGTTACCGTCAGGGATAATGGTTTTCCTTTTCCTTACAATGCATGCAATAAGCGCGTCGCTCTTTGTTTTTAAGTCCTTAAGCGGTACGTCCACATATTTCGCCTTTTCGTTTACGATAAATTCAAGAGCCAAAACCTTGTTTCCCAAAAGACGGTAAATCGTTTCAACCTTGTTTCTGTCGATTGAGTTCTGCATTGCTCTTACAAACGCTACAACGTTGTTTGAAACAATGTTTTTCGGAGTTATAACGCTGTCAAGGTCTATTCTGTCCGCCATTTCCACATACGAATCACGGCTGACCTTTGTTATCACTTTTTTAACTCCGCAGCTTTGCGCATACATGGAAACGATGATATTTTCTTCATCTATACCCGTAAGCGCCAAAAATGCGTCGGCAAATTCGATGCCCTCGTCGATGAGGAGTTCGTGGTCTGTTCCGTCTCCGTGGATAACCGTAGCTTCGGGGAGAAGTTCGTTAAGTTCCTCACATTTTTTGTAATCGCTTTCTATTATTTTTATGTTCATACCCGTTTTTTCAAGCAATCTCGCAAGATAAAAGCTGATTTTTCCGCCGCCCAAAACGAGTACGTTTTTTATTTTTCGTTTTTCGTAGCCTATTATTCTGAAAAACTTCTCTATTTCTTCATGAGGAGCGGTAAGGTGAATTCTGTCGCCTGCTTTAAGCTGAAAATCGCCCGTTGGGATTATTATTTCATTTCCTCTCTGAACGGCGCATACAAGAATTTTTATTTTGTAGCTTCTGTATATATCGGAAAGCGATAAGCCTTCGAGTTCGCCCTTCTCGGAGATTCTCGCTTCCGCAAGTTCTACTCTGCCTTTTGCGAAAACCTCAAGCTTTGTTGCCGCGGGGAATATGAGAAGTCTTGAAATTTCACGCGCCGCAGCAAGTTCGGGATTAAGCCCCATGCTGAGACCAAGTTCTTCCTTAACATAACCCAGTTGTGCGTCAAATTCGGGATTTCGTACTCTGGCAATGGTTCTTTTTGCTCCGAGCTTTTTCGCAAGCAGACAGCAAAGCATATTGAGCTCGTCTTTTGAGGTACAACATATAAAAAGGTCGCAATTGTCAACGCCTGCCTCAAGCTGAACGCTGTAAAGAGCGCCGTTTCCCTGAATACAAAGAACATCCTTTGCGTCGGAAAGCGCCTTTATGGCTCGTTCATCGTTGTCAATCATGGTGATGTCATGCCCCTCGTTTTCGAGTTGTTCGCAAAGCGTTCCGCCTATTTTTCCGTCTCCGACAATAACAATTTTCAATTAAAATCCATCTCCTTTGGAAAAATATATCTGCATTATAGCACAATTACTTTTAAATTGCAACATATTTTTTAAAATTTTTTTAATGAGATATTTTTATTTTGTATGGTAATCTTTTTATCTTTATTCTGTGCAATAGTTGTAAGAGATAGAAAAGTAAAAAATAAAAAAATGGCGAGCTTACCTGCCTGTTTATTTGTATTTATTCGATTCATTATTCTATATTTGTATGTTGATACTTCATTTTACGTCACTTGTTGAATGAGGGTAGACATTTCAGAACTGGGAAGAGGGTCTCAAGCTGCTTCCCGGTTCTTTTCATTCATAGGCTGTTTCTTTTTATTGTCGGGTTAATACTATTTTCTTTTCATATTGCTGATAATCAAAGCCGATGATATCTTTCAATATATTCAGTATTTCATTCAGACCTTCATCTTTCAGAAACTTAACCGTATATCGTTTGGATGCGGGGATAATTGCTGTATTATCAATAGTGGTGTTATAGTGCCTTTCCAAGGTTCGGAATATTTCTCCGGCGCTGGCATTGGTAAATACTAGTTTTCCCGCCATCCAACAATTTGTATCATTCGTATCTATCACTGATATGTGAATATCTGATGATTTTTTGTCGTATGTAAGCTGCTCATCGGGCTTTAGTATATGGGGAGGTTGAGACCGGACACTCACTTCCACTTTACCGCTAGTCAATGTAGTCGTTATTTTCTCATCATTAGGATAGGCTTTCACATTGAACCTGGTTCCAAGAACTTTCACAGAGAGTTGGGAGGTTTCTACAATAAAAGGACTTGCAGTATCTTTTTTGACAGAGAAATAAGCTTCACCGTCAAGCATGACCAAGCGTTTATCTTTGGCAAAAGTTTCCGGGTATAAAATGCTACTTCCCGCGTTCAACCATACTTCCGAACTATCCGGCAAGATTAAGCGCTTCTGTTCTCCGTAGGCAACGGATATTTCTATCATTTCGTTGTGAGGAGAAAGATAGTAGAACATCCCTCCCGCAAATAGAAATAAAGGAACAATAACGGCGGCGACACGGGCAAACTTCTGGTAAGAAG
>USLP01000161.1 GCA_900555525.1 uncultured Eubacteriales bacterium | reverse complement strand
GCCGTACGGTCAAATGGGAATAGCGCAGTCCTTGGGTATGTGTGATAACGTTGAGTGCGCAGTCGGTCAGGCGATGACAAGAAACGACTGTGCGGTTCTTCTCGGAAATTTCCTGCGGACGTATACGAAAGGCACGCAAAGCGAATATATAACGGAGCTCGATTATTCGATTAAGGAAAATGTTATACTTATCGCAACCGCAAAAGAGGACGTTTCCGTCGGAAGCGGAAAAATACTCACCTCGGACGGCACATTTAAAATTAATTCGTATTTTGACTATTCAAACGTCGGACGAAAAGGAACGGCGGTTATAAAAAACAACGATGAGCTTTCGCTCTTTATTCCCGATAATCAGACGAGAGAAGAATATACTGTTTATCAGGTTTTGGATAAAAGTATTGTCGTTATGTACGGCGGCGAATATACGTCAATCGATTTTGACCGTGAGCTTACCGTTTACAATAAATCGGAAAAAACAAGCCTTAAAAATATTTCGGCAGAATTGGGAGTCGGCGATACTCTTATAACGTACAGTGATGAACTTGGAACGCTTGATTACGGCTTTGTAAAAACCGACAGTTTAAAAGGTCCGTATACGGTTGAAAATTCAAATTGGCTCAGCACATACGGTATAAATAATCCTGCCGTAAACAAAAACGGGAAAGCGGTAACGGCAGCGGAAATAAAAGTAAACGATATAATTTATTATTCCGAAAAGCTGAACACCGTCTGGGCATATGAGAAAAAAGCTACGGGAATTTACGAAAAAGCAATGCCGAATAAGGATAATCCGACCTCGGTTCAGGTATCGGGCGAAACGTATGCGATTGAAGGAGTAAACGCTTTTAAAAAGCTTTCAACGGGCGGCGAATATTCCTACGGCGATACCGTTATACTGCTCTTCGGAAAAAACGGCGATATAGCCGACGTTAAGTCTGCGGATTCCGCAAGCGCTTCGGTATACGGCTTCCTTGCGGAAACGGGAACAAAAACCTTTACGGACGATACGGGAACATACAGCTCATATTATGTGAAAATCGTGAAAGCGGACGGAAGCGAGGTCTATTATGCCGTAAAATCCGATTACAGCGATTTTAAAAACAGAGTTGTTATGCTTGAGCTTTCGGGACGTTATGCGAGCCTTAAAACAACGCAGTCGGTATCCGTAAGCGGAGCCGTTTCGTCAAAAAACGGTACGATAGGAAATACGGCGCTTGACCCGAATGTGCAGATACTTGAGGTTTCAACAACGGATATAAGCGAAACGGCAGAATATAAAACGCTTTATACAGCGCGTCTTGACAGCGTAAATTTAAAAAACACACAAGTGATTTTTGCGCATAAAAATGCAAGCGGAGCGATAACGGAGCTGTTTTTGAAAAATGTAACGGGAGATTTGAACAAGTACGGGCTTGTTACGTCCGTTCCGTCGAAAAATTCAAACTCGGGAACGTATACCGTCAATATAAACGGCGAAGTGATAAACGTTTCAAATTCAAAAACCTACAGCGTAAGCAAATGGCAGCCCTGCAAAATCATTTACAGCGGAGGAAGCGTCGACACGCTGACGCCCCTTTCCAAGCTTAAAGACGAGATTTCATCGCTTTCGGAAACAAAGCTTACCATGGGCGAGCAGGACTATCTTATTTCCGATACTGTTTCGGCATACGTAAGAAAATCAGACTATACATATCAGATGATTTCCTTAACCGAGCTTATCGAAAACCAAAAAGATTACTGCATCTGCGCATATTACGATACGCTCCCGTCATCGGGCGGCAGAATCAGAGTTTTAACGGCAATACCGAAATAGGAAAAACATACTGCGGAAAATTGATTTTAAAATCTTTTTTCCGCAGTTTTCTTTTGTATAAAAATCTCCGTTTTTGGGAATATTAGGTAATAAAACCATGAATTGCGAGGACGGAAAAATGTTTGAAAAAAGATTCACAAAGCGTGCGGAAACCGTTTTGAGACTTTCGGAGAAGTCAGCGCGCGAACTTTCGCAAAGCTATATCGGAACGGAACACCTGCTTTTCGGACTTTTGACTGAGGAAAAGGGAATAGCCCATAAAATATTAACGGAGAATAATATAACAAAATCGGATTTGCTTGAAAAAATGAAGGATTTATACGGCGAAAACGAGCATATATATTCGGGGCGTGTTTCGTTTACGCCGAGGACAAAACAGCTTATAGAAATGAGCTTTACGGAAGCAAAAAATATGGGGCAGAGCTATATCGGTACGGAGCATCTTCTGCTTGCGCTTCTTTCACAGGACGACAGCGTTGCACTGCGGCTTTTGGGTGCGATGAAAGCCGACACGTCAAAAATGAAAAATGATATTTTTGCAATGGTTGAGGAGGGTATGCTTCCGCCGAAAATCGGAGAAAACCGCAAAAGCGTAAATACGAAATTCAAAAATCTTTCCGATACGCCTATTCTTAATACATTTTCAAAAGATTTGACAATCGAGTGCTATGAGGGCGGAGTTGACCCTGTTATAGGCAGAGATAAGGAAATAGAGCGGATAATACAGATTTTATCACGGCGAACAAAAAACAATCCGTGCCTAATAGGAGAACCCGGAGTGGGCAAAACCGCCGTGATAGAGGGGCTGTCGCAAAAAATTGCGGACGGCGAAGTCCCCGATGAACTGAAAGAAAAAAGAGTAATCTGCATGGATATTCCGTCTGCGGTGGCAGGCACGAAATACAGAGGCGAATTTGAAGAACGCATAAAAAAAGCCATAGATGAAGTAATCAGAAACAAAAACGTAATTCTTTTTATAGATGAAATTCATAATATTGTCGGAGCAGGTGCGGCAGAGGGCGCAATAGACGCGTCAAATATTTTAAAGCCGTTTTTGTCGAGGGGCGAAATTCAGGTGATAGGCGCAACCACAACGCAGGAATACAGAAAATATATAGAAAAGGATTCGGCATTGGAACGCCGTTTTCAGCCTGTTTTCATAAAAGAACCCGACATTACGGAAACCGTTCATATTCTTACGGGACTTCGGGATAAATACGAATCTCACCACGGAGTAAAAATAACAGACGAGGCTATAAATGCCGCCGCCGAATATTCAAAGCGTTATATAAACGATAGGTTTCTGCCCGATAAAGCGATTGACCTTATAGACGAGGCGGCGTCATATATAAGGCTTAAAAATCATACCGCACCGCTTGAGCTTAAGGAATGCAGGGACAGTCTTGACGCGCTTTTCAGAGAAAAGGAGGAGGCGATAACCTCGCAGGATTATGAGCGTGCGGCATATCTTCGTGAGCGTGAAACGGCTTTGAAGGACGAATACAGAGAAAAAAGCCAAAAATGGAAAAAAGAAAAACAGCTGTACGGCAACGCCGTAACAAAGGAAACAATTCTTTATATTATTTCACGGCAGACGAGCATTCCCGTATCAAAGCTTTCCGAGGAGGACGGCAGGCGGTATCTTAATCTGGAAGATGAGCTTTTCGGACGTGTTGTCGGACAGGAGGAGGCTGTGCGTGCGGTTGCAAAAGCCGTAAGACGTGGAAAAGCAGGGCTTAACGACCCAAAAAAGCCTATAGGTACGTTTATGTTTTTGGGACCTACGGGAGTGGGAAAAACCGAGCTTTCAAAAGCGCTTGCGCAGAGCTTGTTCGGTGATGAGGACGCACTTATACGTCTTGATATGTCGGAATATATGGAACGGCACAGCGTTTCGGGAATAATAGGCTCTCCTCCGGGATATGTGGGTTATTCGGAGGGCGGAAAGCTTACGGAGGCAGTAAGACGAAAGCCGTACAGCGTTGTGCTTTTTGATGAGATTGAAAAGGCGCACAGCGATATTTATAACATTCTTCTGCAAATTCTCGATGACGGAGTTCTAACCGACTCAGCAGGCAAAAAAGTGGATTTCAAAAATACGATAATCATTATGACGGCGAATATAGGCGCAAAATATATAACGGAGGATTACAGAGCATTGGGGTTTGTTTCGAGCGAGGACGCTTCCGAAAAAACGCAGGAGGATATTAAAGACCGCCTGAAAGAAGAGGTCAAACGGTATTTCAAGCCCGAATTTCTCAACAGAATAGATGAGGTTATAGTTTTTAAAAAGCTGAAAAACGACGACCTTTTGAAAATTGCAAGAATGTGCGCAAAAAATATAACGTCACGTACAAAAAAGCAGGGGATAGATGTGGAAATATCGGATAATCTGTATTCGTATATAGTTTCAAAGACAAAAGAAAGCCCATACGGCGCACGTCCGATTAAGCGTATGTTAAGGCGTGAGATAGAAGATTTCCTTTCGGAAAATATCCTAAACGGTTCTGTAAAGGAGG
>USLP01000160.1 GCA_900555525.1 uncultured Eubacteriales bacterium | reverse complement strand
GCGTACAGTATCAAGCGGCGCAAAACTTGTAAACGGCGAGGGGTTGATGATTAACGAAGCGCCCGATGACGATGGCTTGGAGCAATGCAAGCTTTTGGGAAAAACAGCGGCGCAATTATAAAACAGATTAGGGTATAGTAGATTTTACTATGCCCTTTTTTGTAAAAACCGCAGAACGTTTTTGTATGTTATTTTTTCGGCGGTTGCTTCACCGAAAACGGATTTAAGAAGCGTATATATATCTTTGTATGAGGTGAAATCGCATACACCGCGGGGGAGAGCGGAAACGCCGTCAAAATCACTTCCGAAAGCAATATTGTTTTCGCCGCCGAGCGTCAAAAAATGCTCTATATGCTTTATTATGTCATGCACGGAGGCGCTGTCTCCCAAAAACTCACTGTAAAAATTAATACCCAAAAGTCCTTTATTTTCCAAAAGAGCGCAAAACATCTCGTCCGTTATGTTGCGCTTTACGTTTTTAAGCGCTCTTGAATTTGAATGGGAAACGCATACGGGCTTTTTTGCATATTTCATAACGTCAAAAAAAGTCTTGTCGGAGCTGTGCGAAAGGTCGGCAATTATTCCGAGATTTTCCATATACAAAAGCGCCTCTTTTCCGAAATCCGTCAAACCTCCGTCATGAAAATCGGCGCACGATGACGCAAGCCTATCGGATTCGTTCCATGTAAGAGTGATAAGCCTGATTTTTAAATCAAAAAGCCTTTTTATATCGCTTAAGCTTTCGATAAGCGTTCCGCCCTCAAGCGTAAGCAGGGCATTGTGCTTATTCCCCTGCAAAAAATCGTCCGTACCTTCAAAAAGCTTGATTTCCTCATTGTTTTTATTTATTTCATTCAAAAAATAATCGTATATATTAAGAAAATAACGCCATTTGTCGTTTCCGTACTTTTCGGGTTCCATATATATTGCATAAAAAAGCAGGTTTTTGGAAAAACTCTGCTTTTTTAAGTCTATATTAAGTTTATTTTCTTTTAGATGAGCCTTTTTGTAATAAAGCTCAAATGCTGTATCGTTATGCAGGTCGGCAATTATCATTTTATGCACCTCAAATAAAATTGATTTTATTTTCGACAACTTTTCCGAGTACCATTATATTCGTGTCTTTTGTGTTGTATACCTGAATTTGGTGCTTTGGGTTCGTTGACATTGGGATAAGCATTACCGTATCGGTAGCCTTATCATAATAAAATTTCTTCACCGTTGCGTCATTGTCGCCTACCATTACGGCGGCAATTTCGCCGTTTTCAACCCAGCTTTGCTTTCTTATTATGAGCAAATCTCCGTTTTCAATCCTGGCGGCATTCATGCTGTCGCCGTTTACTCTTAACGCAAAATATTCGTTTCCGTCATTTTTGTCGCTCTTTGTATACCCCTCAAGATTTTCTTCGGCATAAAGCGGTAAGCCTGCCGAAATTTTTCCGAGTATCGGAATACTGTTGTTCGGCACGTATTTTGATATTTGCGAGGCGGAAATCATGGAATCGTCGGTTTCTTCGGGGTATAAAAAGCTGAACGGTACATTATAATAAGACGCAAGACTTGAAATCGTGCTTTTTCGAATACGTGAGGTTTCTCCGTTTTCCCATCTCGAAACGCTCGACTTATTTACACCGAGAAAATCCGCAACCTGTTGGAGTGTACGCTTTTTTTCCTTGCGAAGCTTATAAAGTTTTGTTCCAAGCCCTATATCGTTCATTTAATCACCGCCTTTTTTTACAGTATATCATGATTTTCGACAAAAATCAAGGCTTTTCGGGAAAATTCTGAAAATTGTTGCATATTGCATATAAAAAGTTGCATAAATGTTGCAAAACCTCTTGACAAATGCAACAAAATGTGGTAATATAGAATAAAAGTTGCATAGCGCAACAAATATATAGAAAGGATACAGTAAATAATATGAAATACAAATGTAAAAAATGCGGAGAATTATATGAAACAATGCCCGAAGAATGTGATTTTGACGATTCGAGAGAATTTTATGAAACGGAAATATGCCAGGGGTGCGGCGAATACAAAGAACTTTACGGTAATTATTGCATTGACTGCATAGAAGAGGGGTATACACCAAAAGCGGGCGCAGAATACATAAAATATATGGATAAAAAACGGGCCGACTGGGGACTTGAGCCGTTTTTTGAAAAAGAATACCGCTATCTTAAAGAAAAAGAAAAGGGCGGCGATGGATTCCTAAAGGAATATTGCCTTAAAGACCCCGAGGGCTTTGCGGAGTTCATATTCGCACCGCAAAAAAGGCGGTGATGCCGATGTTCAGACAGCTAAAGAGCATACCCGTGCCGTATAAACGTCAAGGCTACATATTTTTTGTTTGTCTTAATTACATATATTTGAGCGATGAAATGAAAAAGCGGATTTTCGGACTTTGCATGGAAATAACGGGCGAATATTATCAGGCGCTTTTTCGGTTTTTGACAACCGACCCCGACGAAATGCCCGCATGGCGGATTGCAAGCGACTATTTTGTTTCCGTGAACAAGCTTTATAAGCTTCGGAAAGAATTTTTTATACGCTATGAAAAGCTTTATAAATTTGAAAACTGCGCTATTTGACAATAAAGAGGCATATTTTGTTAAACTCTCGCGTGTCTAATATGTAAAATTGCGGTAAAAAATATTGACAAGCGGTTTTGTTTATGATAAAATTATAGCATAATAAATAAGGGGGGGAACCTATGGAAAGTTTAAGAGCAAAAAAAGGGTTCATATGCGATATGGACGGTGTAATATATCACGGAAATAATCTTATAGACGGAGTAATTCCTTTTGTGAATTGGCTTTTGGAAACCGAAAAAAACTTCGTGTTTCTCACGAACAGCTCGGAGAGAACTCCGCAGGAATTAAGCAAAAAGCTTGAAAGAATGGGACTTTGCGTTCCCGAAAAACATTTTTATACAAGCGCGCTTGCAACGGCGTCGTTTCTGAAAAATCAATGCCCCGGCGGCAGCGCCTACGTTATTGGCGAGGCAGGGATAATGAATGCGCTTTATGACGCAGGCATCTGCATGAATGACGTAAATCCCGACTATGTTGTGATGGGCGACACAAGAACGTATAATTTTGAAAAAATAGAAAAGGCTATTGCGCTCGTTTTGGGCGGCGCAAAGCTTATCGGAACAAACCCCGATATAACGGGTCCTACAGAGGTGGGAATCATGCCTGCAACGGGAGCGCTTATTTCTCCGATAGAAATAGCAACGGGCAAGAAGGCGTATTTTGTGGGAAAGCCTAATCCGCTTATGCTCCGCCACGCCATGAAAGTTCTCGGCTGTCATAGCGAAGAAACGGCTATAATAGGGGACAGAATGGATACGGATATTGTCGCAGGTATCGAAACCTCGCTCGAAACCGCTCTTGTTTTAAGCGGTGTAACGAGCGAAAATATGCTCGGCAATTTCCCGTACAGACCGAAATATATATTAAATACGGTCGGCGATATAGTAAAAGGATTGTAAAATCGGAAAGGAACGGTTATTGATTATGGTACGTTTAGAGGATATCGAATGGACGGATATGTGGCTTGACCACCCTGCGGATAAGGAAAAGAAAAGAGCGCTTTTGATAGGCGATTCCATAACGAGAGGTTTTTTGCACTTCGTAAAGGCGGAAGTGGGGGAGAATGTCCTCGTTGACGCAGTCGCAACTTCGAGAGCGGTTGACAATGAAGCTTTTGAAACGGAAATCTTCTATGTTATGAACAATGCCGAGTATGACGTTATTCATTTTAATAACGGACTTCACGGTTTTCACCTTTCGGCGGAAGATTACGAGAAATATTACGAAAAAACCGTGAAAAGAATAATAAATGAAAACCCGAAGTCAAAAATAATTCTCGGTTTGTCAACCCCTATTACGGAATCGGGCGATACAAGCACATTAAGCCCGAAAAACAAAACCGTGGAGGAACGCAATGAGGCTGTTTTACGCATAGCAAAGCGTCTTAATCTGCCGACTAACGACAATTATTCGGTGATTTTGGGCAACAGCGCGGTAAGAGGCGATGACGGCTATCATTACACACAAGAAGGCTATAAAATCCTTGCAGAAAACACGGCAAAATACTTATAAACAAAAAACGCCCCGTTTTCATTACGAAAGCGGGGCAATTTTTATAAGCTTTTTAGTTGTTTATAGTACAGATAAAGTCCTATTCCGCCCGAAACGGTTTCGGATATCGGGAAAGCCGCCCAGGTGAAATTAAGACCGATATTTGTCGATTTTTCCGTGTGCGTATTTTCTTGCCATATATGTATTCACACCCACGCCCGTACCGACCGCAAATGCAATTATAATAAGCTGTAAGGGGTATATAACCGTAAGCGCCGTAAGTGCGTC
>USLP01000159.1 GCA_900555525.1 uncultured Eubacteriales bacterium | reverse complement strand
CATTCTTTTCGGGCAAATTATATTTGTGCAATAGCTGTGAAAGGAATGAAAAAATTGAAAAATGAAAAAAGTATAAAAAATATAAAAATCAAAAATGCGGTTTTCCTTATTGTTTGTTTGTTTGGCGTGCTTTATTCGATAAATCGAAACGAAAATGAAATTTTCGCGTCAAAAAATGACCCGTTAATGCTTATTCCGTCAGGTCAGGCGGCGTCTATGAAGCTGAAAACAAACGGCGTTATGGTGGTCGGAACGGAGAATAATATGCCTGCCAGAAGGGCAAAAATAAATGTGGGCGACATTATAACGAAAGCAAACGACGTAAATGTTTTAAACACAAATCATTTTGAGGATATAGTTGCGAAAAGCCAAGGCGAGACGCTCACTTTGACGCTTATGCGAAACAATGAAGAAATAAAAACAAAAATCAATGCGGAAAAAAACGAAAGCGGTCAATACGTCATGGGGCTTTGGATTAGAGACAGTGCGTCGGGAATCGGTACAATTTCCTTTTTCAGCGCCGATAAAAAAAACTTTTTTGCACTCGGACACCCCGTGAATGACAATGATACAAATATGACATATGATGTGAGAAAGGGCGAACTTGGGCTTGTTGATATACGGGGTGCAAAAAGAGGGGAGAAGAACAATCCGGGCGAGCTTTTGGGAACTATCGAGGACGGCGTAACGGGAAATATTCTGAAAAATACTCCGTCGGGAATTACGGGAACGCTTACATCAAGCGGTATCGTTTTGGAACAGCCGATGCCCGTATCGCCGAAAAACGAGGTCAAGTTGGGAAAAGCGTATATCATGTCTACCGTTTCGGAGAAAGGAACGGGAAAATACGAAATAGAAATAATAAAAATTTTAAACGGCGAGGACAACAAAGATTTTATAATAAAGGTTACAGACGAGGCGCTTATCGAGCAAACGGGCGGAATAGTCAGAGGAATGAGCGGAAGTCCGATAATAAGAGACGACAAAATCATAGGAGCGGTAACGCACGTAATGGTTTCCGACCCAAAAAAAGGCTTTGCCATTTCCGCAGAGCATATGATTTCACCGTAGGCATTAAAAAGGAACGCAAAAAATAATTTTTGCGTTCCTCCGAAAAAACGTATTATATTAGTTTTTTACCGTGCCGTCGGGATTGAAAAGCGGAAGCGGAGCAAGACAGATTATATCGTCTCTCTTGATTGCGTCGCCTTCAGCCAAAACAGCCATTTTTCCGACAATGTTTCCGCCGACCTGTTCAACAAGCTTTGTGAGAGCCGCAAGGCTTTCGCCTGTCGAAATAACGTCATCAACGATAAGGACTCTTTTGCCCTTCATTGCCGCCGCATCATCTCCGCTTATGCAGAGAATCTGCTGATTTTCCGTGGTAATCGAATTAACCTTTGTATAAACGATATCGCGCATATAAAGCTTGGGACCTTTTCTTGCCAAAATATAGTTATCGGCTTTTGTCTGTCTTGCCATTTCGTAAAGAAGCGGTATACCCTTGGATTCTGCGGTTATCATTATGTCAAATTCGGGAGCTTTTTCCAAAAGCTCTTTTGCAGCCGCAACGGTTATTTCAACATCGCCGAACATTACAAATGCGGCAATATAAAGGTCGTCCGTTACCTTGCAAAGCGGAAGCTCACGCTCCACACCTGCAATTGTCATTTTATAAGTTTTGTTCATTTATATCAGTCCTTTTTTATCCGTTACATAACCTGTACGATTATATAAAGTACGAACAATGCAACGGAAATCCACATAACGGGAGAAATATCTTTGATTTTTCCTGTTGCGATTTTCAAGATAGCCCATGTAATCATACCGAACATGATACCTGTAGCGATTGAATATGCAAAAGGCATCATAACAACAGCCATAAATCCGCCGATAGCGTCAGCTATATCTCCGTCAAACTTCATGTTCTTTATGGAGCTTAACATCAAAAGTCCAACATAGAGCATTGCGGGAGTTGTTGCAAATGAAGGAATTGCAAGGAATATAGGTGCAAAGATAATCGAAATTAAGAACATAACTGCCGTTGTAACAGCTGTTAAGCCTGTTTTACCGCCTGCCGCAACACCTGCGGAGGATTCAACGTAGCTTGTTACCGTGGAAGTACCCATGCAAGCTCCGACAACAGTACCTACAGCGTCAGCCATCAAAGCGCCGCCTGCCTTGGGAAGCTTGCCTTCTTTGTCAAGAAGGTTACCTTTTTCTGCAACACCGATAAGAGTTCCGATTGTATCAAATATATCCGTATAAAGGAATGTGAACATTATAATAGCAAAGTTTGCAAAGTTCTTTCCTATATATCCGAAATCAAATTTGAACATAGCGGGAGCGGAAAAGTTAGCCATTGAGAACGAAGGCATAAGTGAATATACACCGTTTTCAACATCAACAACATACCAACCTGTGAGCTGTGCAATGATTCCCAAAACCCATGTAGCAAGGATTCCCAAAAGGATAGCGCCCTGAACTTTGTAGTGAACAAGGATACCTATTATAAGAAGTCCGACAATAGAAAGTACAAATTCGGGAGCGGCATAGTTACCGATACCTACCGTTGTAGCTTCGTTTGCTATAATAACGTGGGAGTTTAAAAGAGCAATGATTGTGATAAACAAACCGATACCTGCGGTTATACCGAATTTAAGGTTGGCGGGTATCTGGTTTACAAGGCTTTCTCTGAATTTGAAGAGCGAGAGAAGCATGAAGACAATACCTTCAACAAAAACTGCTGTCAAAGCAACTTCGTATGAGCAGCCCATAGCGCCGCAAACCGTGAAAGCGAAGAATGCGTTAAGACCCATTCCCGAAGCAAGCGCAACGGGGTAGTTTGCAAAGAATGCCATGCAAAGAGTTGCGATAGCGGCAGATAAAGCCGTAGCTGTGAAAATTGCCGCGGGGGAAGCGCCTTCGATTCCGCCTAAGTAGTTGGGATTAACAGCCAATATGTACGCCATTGCAAGGAATGTTGTAATACCGGCGATAATCTCGGTTTTGACGTCTGTTCCATGTTCTTTCAACTTAAAAAGTTTTTCCATGTTTAGATTCTCCTTTTAAAAAAATAATATTACTTACTTATTTTACACCATATTTTTCAAATTTGCAAGCATTTTCGTTAAAAAGTTACATAAATTTTTATGTGAATTTTGTATGAATTTTTCAACATTTGCAGAAATTTGCCGTATAGTGCGTAAATTTGGAAAAAAATTAAATTTTTGTATTGACAATTTCAAAGAAAAGTGGTAAAATATAAGGTAATATATTTAGTTTAATTTGAAAAGGAGTAAAGCTTATGGCATATTTTTTTGAACAACCCTCGCATACTTTCAGCGAATATTTGCTCGTACCCGGTTATTCGTCCTGCGAATGCCGTCCCGACCGTGTTTCCCTGAAGATGCCCCTTGTAAAGTATAAGAAAGGTGAAGAGCCTGCTATTACATTAAATACTCCGCTCGTTTCGGCGGTTATGCAGTCTGTTTCCAACGATACTTTGGCAGTGGCTCTCGCAATGGAAGGCGGTCTTTCTTTTATATACTGCTCGCAGTCTATTGAAGCGGAGGCTGAAATGGTGCGCAAGGTTAAAGCGTATAAGGCAGGCTTTGTTTACAGCGATTCCAACATCATGCCCGAACAAACCTTAAAGGACGTTTTGGATTTGCTCGCCGAAACAGGTCATTCCACTATGGCGGTTACGGAAGACGGCAAGCCCAACGGCAAGCTTTTGGGTATGGTAACAAGCAGAGACTACCGCGTATCGAGACTTTCACCCGATACAAAAGTAAAGGAATTTATGACGCCTCTTGATAAGCTCATATATGCCGATTCCAAGACAACGCTTTCCGAAGCTAACGATATAATCTGGGAACATAAGCTTAATTCCTTACCTATTATAGACGATAACGGAAATCTTCTTTATTTCGTTTTCAGAAAAGACTATGATTCGCATAAGCATAATCCCATTGAGCTTTTGGATAAAAACAAGAGTTATATGGTGGGCGCAGGTGTAAATACGAGAGACTATGCGGAAAGAATCCCCGCACTCGTTGAAGCGGGTGTAGACGTTTTATGCATCGATTCGTCCGAGGGTCATACAGAATGGCAGAAAAGAACGATAGATTTCGTAAGAGAAAAATACGGCGACAGCGTAAAAATCGGCGCAGGAAACGTTGTTGACGCCGAAGGCTTCAGATTTTTGGCTGACGCAGGCGCTGACTTTGTAAAAATCGGTATCGGCGGCGGTTCAATATGTATTACAAGAGAAACGAAAGGTATCGGCAGAGGACAGGCTACAAGCGTTATCGACGTTGCCAAAGCGCGTGATGAATATTTCAAGGAGACGGGTGTTTATGTTCCGATATGCTCCGACGGCGGTATCGTTCATGATTATCA
>USLP01000158.1 GCA_900555525.1 uncultured Eubacteriales bacterium | reverse complement strand
CACCCAGCCGTACGGCGGTACGGTTTTGGAATACGGAAGCAGAGGCGAGGACGTTAAAACCTTGCAGGAATATATAAATACCGTATATCTTGTATATCCGCAGATTACCGCCGTAACGCCTACGGGTGTTTTCGGGAATAATACAAGGCAGGCGGTAACAAATTATCAGGCGCTTTTTAATCTGCCGAAAACGGGAAAGGTGGATAAACAGACGTGGGATTCTATTGCGGAATCGTACAAAGATGTGCTGGCAAGCAAAAATCCGCTCCCAAAGCAGTACCCCGGATATGAATTGAAGCTCGGAAGCACGGACGATGATTATAAGAATCTGCCGCCGAAGAATAAGGAGGAAACAAAATGAGAAATCCCGCAGTCGGGGAGCCTGTAAGAAGCTTACAGACTTTTTTGAGAAAAATATCACAGCATAACACAAAAATACCGCTTGTAATTCCCGACGGAATATACGCACAGCAAACGCATGACGCCGTATCGGGTTTTCAAGGGGAATACGGTCTGCCCGTTACGGGTGTAACGGATTTTGATACGTGGAAAAAGATAGTAGAGATATATGACGAAATCCCCCAAACGGTGCATATGCCCGACGTGCGCTGTCTGTTTCCCGAAAGCAATTACAGAATAACGGCAAACGAAAGCGCCGACTGTCTTTTTTTGATTCAGGCAATGCTCACCGTTATAAACAACAATCATCCGCATATCGGCGCGGTTGAAATTTCGGGAACGCATACTCCCGACAGCATGGAGGCGATTAAAAACGTTCAGCTTGCGGCGGGGCTTGAGCCGAACGGCGTTATAGATATACATACGTATAACGCAATCGTAACGATTTATAATTCGATAATGTAGATAATACGTTATTGCTGAAATTTGTCATTATATTGCTAAAATTTGTTATTATATTGACAAAAGGAAAAAAATAAGTTATAATTTATGCGGAAAACAAAAGCTTTTCCGCATAATTTTTATTTTGGAGGAATACGCAGATGTTTATAATACCAAAACCGCAGGAAATGACGGTATATGATGAAAAATTAAGCTTTGACGGCTTTGACGTTAAATGCGATAATGAAAAAATCGGCAGCTTTTTTGATAAGCTTAACGACAAAAAAGGCACGGCGGCGGAAGTGAAAAAGGACGGCTCCTTAAACGGCGAGCAGTATAAAATAACGGCAAAGAACGGTAAAATAACCGTTTTATACGGAACGGACGAAGGCGCATACCGTGCGGCGGCTACTCTTAAGCAGATTAAGGCGCAGGCAGAGGACGGTATGTTAAACGCTTTTGAAATCTTCGACTATCCGTCAATCAAAAACAGAGGCTATATGCTCGATATAAGCCGAGGAAAAATCCCGAATTCGGAAACGATAAAAAACCTTGTCGATATACTTTCCGATTTGAAATACAATCAGCTTCAGCTTTATATGGACAGCTTTGTGTTTGAATATAAAAATTTTCCCGAATATGTAAAGGACACGGAACCTCTTACGGCAAAGGAAATTAAAGAGCTTGAAAAATATTGCAAGGACAGATTTGTTGAGCTCGTTCCGAACCAAAACGGCTTTGGTCATATGGGCTCTTGGATGAAAAAGGAGGAGCTTTCGCATCTTGCGATTACGGGAAAGGACGGCAAGCCGTCGCAGACCTTGAATCCTTTTTTGGAGGGCTCGGTTGAGCTTATAGATAAAATCTACGACGGATTTTTGGACATTTTCCATTCGGATAAGGTCAATATCGGAATGGACGAGCCGTTTGAGCTCGGACTTAACGAAACAAAGGAGGAATGCGAAAGAGCAGGTGTGGGCCGCGTTTATACGGATTACCTCAAAAAAATCTGTGCGCTCGCTTCCGATAAATACGGCAAAACTCCGATGTTTTGGGACGATATAGTGTTTAAACACCCCGAAGAAATCGTAAATATCCCCAAAAACGCAATAGTTATGGAATGGGGCTATGAAACGGAGCAGCATTTTGACAGAAATTGCAGAAGGCTTAAGGAGCAGGGACTTCGTTTTTACGTTTGCCCCGGTACGTCGACGTGGGGAAGCTTTACGGGCAGAACGAACAATATGCTTGCGAACATAACGGACGCCTGCGAAACGGGCGCATACTACGGCGCGGAGGGCTTTTTGCTCACCGAATGGGGCGACGGCGGAAATCCGCAGTTCCCTGCGGTAACATATCTTCCCCTCGTATACGGCGGCGCGGCAAGCTGGAATTGCGGAAATCATAACCACGAAATCGCATATAATGACCGCAGAACGCTTATTCCCGACTGCAAAAAATACCTCGATAAGTATATATATAAGATAGAGGGCGAGGCGTCGCTTGCCGATATAGTATGCCGAATGGGCAACTATTATCTTTTGGAGGATATGCTTAGCTTTAACGGTACGGAGCTTATTAATTATCTTTATACAGCCAAAAATCCCGAAAAGGAAAAACGCGCGGGCTTTAAGCGTGCGGCGGAATATATGAAGGGCTTAAGAGATGAGCTTAAGAATGTAAAAACGGATGAAATCACGCTCCGTGAGGTAAAAAACGACTGTGAACTCGTTATACTTTTGGCGGAATATATGTCGGGCAAAAAGGACGATTACGAAAAGCGTGCCAATGCAATAAAAGAAGAATTTACATATCTTTGGAAGCTTAAAAACCATACGGCAGGCATGGAAATCTTTTTAAACTGCTTGGATAAATATCTTAAAATCGAATTGTAAAGTATCGGTATTTGACGGTCATCAGAAATTGTTTGCAAAAGTATAGGTCAGCATTTGTTTTTAGGTATATGAGGCTGTTTGCATAAAAAAATAAAATATTTCATAAAATATATTGACAAATATGTAAAAATATGTTATTATGATATTGCAATATGAAATGTTAGGGGGAGATACCAATGGTAAATAAACATTCAAAGAGATTTGACTTTCATAGATTGGGCTATTGGTATATTCTCTTTTTATATTAAATATATGCAAATCAAGTGTTTAACGTGTAAGTCATTTCTCTTTGATATAGAGATTTTTCTTATACGTTTTTTTAGTATCATATGAAGAAGGCTCATTACATGAATAAGAAAAATTATAATTTTTATCCGGATAACAGTACTGTTATGAATACTGCGTTTATATATTGTGATGATACAATAATGTACAATAGAACAAATAGTAATACAGAGACTATAAGCATTGATTATAGTATTGGATATAGTAATTGATAATATGATTTTTGAGTTGTAATATATTCTTCCTCCGTTACGGAGGAAGAATATATTACAGGGGGGGAAAATGAAAAAGAAACTTTTTTTGTTATTGTTTTTTTTACTCATGATAGGAATTACCGCCGAAGCCCGTACTGGAGACGTTAAAGGATATATTTATTCAACGGATATTCGGGTAATGATAAACGGTATAGAGGAGCCGTCGTATAATATCGGCGGCAAAACCGTTGTAATTGCGGAGGATATAACAAGCTGTTACTACAGAGATAATTTAAGAACGCTGATTATCGGCGAATTTTACCCGAAACTGCTGACAGCGGGTAAAAATCCTCAAAACGGCTTAATGATAGGCGAAAAAGTGGGAACGGTTTATGAAACTGATATAAAAACATACTTTCACGGCTCTCACATACCTTGTTATTCTTTAAACGGCAAAATGGCTGTTGCCGTTGAGGATTTGGGCGGAGACGATACGTTTTCGGAAACGGGCGGTAAATTTAATTGGAATCCCGATGAGAGACTTTTAACGCTTGAGCTTATCTATCCGAATGATTCGAGAACCGTATTGAATGAAAAGCACGTTGATATGAAAATTAACAAAGATTATACCGTTGAATTTGAAAGCCACCCTATTGCCTACGGTCTTATGTCCTGTGAAGCAAGACCGAAGGACGAATTACCGTATCCGATTTTTTCGGGTGATTTAATTGTAGGATATTTATACCGCCCGAAAGTAAGACTCTCATTTTCTCAAGATGGCAGCTTACGGGAAGAAGACAGCGATTTGGTATATTATTTCTATGACGAAAAGCTTAGAGAAGCTTTAAAGGATACGGAGGTACTAAAGCCGACGCGTGAGGATTGGATTAATTATTATAAAGATTATAATTTGGCGGAAATATACGATTCGCTTGAAACGGCGGAATATACATTTTTGTATATGTGGCAGCCTACTCCGCACGGCAGAAACGAACTCCTGTGCCGGGTTTCCAAAGACGGAGATGAAATTAATTATGGTGCAAAATTTCCGCCGAGAAGCATTTGGGGGCAAAGAACCTTTGATGACGTTGTAATAGATAAAAACAGCGAGCTTGTAACCTTTAAATATGACGGCGAATACACAATTGATTTAAAAACGGGAGAAATGCGAAAAAATTAGGCTTTCCAAAAACGT
>USLP01000157.1 GCA_900555525.1 uncultured Eubacteriales bacterium | reverse complement strand
TTTCTTCGGCTGCGGGATTGAGCAGATAAACTTGTTCCGCTATTTTTTCCTCCGCCTGCGCCGCATATATATTCGCCCCATGCCGCCGCTCGGGAATCCTGCACAAGACGGACGGGCGCTTTCAGTTTGTCGGATAATTCCGCTATCTTTTCGTCCGACAGAATTTTAATATTCGGAGCTTTCAGAATGTGTTTTCCGTCCTTTGATACAGTTCCCGGTATACCTATTCCCACAAAACCGATATTTCCCAAAGACGCGTCGTTTTCATGACACAAATCGGAAATTTCTTTAATGATTTCCGCCGTAAAATCGGGTATTTCGGAAATAATCAGCTTTTTTGTACCCAAAAGCGATTTTTCTTCGGAAAAAAGTCCGATATTTATTTTTGTGCCGCCTATATCAATGCCAATGTTATACATCGCAAAATTCTCCTTTTTCAATGTCGGATATCATATCGATTCGTTTTTGATGACGTCCGCCCTCATATTCTGCGGACAAAAATTCATCGACAATCATCTTTGCAAGCTCTATACCCACAACACGTGCGCCGAATGCCAAAATGTTAGTATTGTTATGCTGTCTTGAAAGCTTTGCCGAATAAGGCTCGGAGCATACGACTGCCCGTATGCCCTTAACCTTGTTGGCGCTTAACGATATTCCGACGCCTGTTCCGCAGATAAGTATTCCGAAGTCAAACTTTTTTTCGGATACTGCTCTTGCAACGCGGTATCCGTATATCGGGTAATCCGTACGCTCGCATGAATTTGTTCCGAAGTCCGTTACTTCATGCCCTTTTGATATTAAATATCCTTTTATTTCTTCTTTCATCTCTACCGCTGTGTGGTCGTTTCCTATTGCAATTTTCATAATGTAATCACCTTTAAATTTTCTTTTGTCGGAATATATTCCAAGCCGATATATCCCTTATAATCGGATTTCTTAAGAGCCTTAACCGTTTCTTTCATAATAATGTCGGGTTCGTTTCTTTGCGGTACTCCCGCCATATGAATATGACCTATGTAATCGAGCGAGCTTATAAGTCCTTTAATATCCGTTTTTCCCTCACGAGCCTGATGATAACAGTCATATAAAACCTTTATATAATCGGAATTTATATTTTTTATTATTTTTATAGCGTCGTTTGCATCGGGCATAAGATATTCTTTGCGCTCAAAACGGTTAATCGGTTCAACCAAAAGCGTTATTCCCTCATTTTTCAGTATATTTTCGCATACCGATAGGGAAGCGTATATATTTTCGAGCTGTTTTTCGTATGAAAGCGAGGGAATGTTATCGCCTATTGTTACAATCAGCGACTTGCATTTAAGCTTATCCGCGATTTCGGCGGTTTCATATACGGCGCTTTTAAGCATATCGGTTTTTCCGGAATTTAACGCATGAGCCGCAAGTATTTTTGAAATTTCATCATTTTTACTGTCTAGAGAAAACGCTTTTACATTCATGCCGAGGCTTGATGATATTTCTGAAATTTCGTCAATGTTTTTATTTTTCCATGACCAAAATTCAAAGGTATCAAAGCCGTCGGCTTTGATTTTATAAAGCCTTTCGGAAAAGCTTTTTTTATAACAATCAAGACTTGAAAATTCAAGTATATCCGCACAAACACTGTATTTCATTATACTTCACCGCTTATTATGTAAGGCTCTCCGTCAAACTTTGTCCAATCGACAAGCGCCTTCATGTATTTTCCGTATTTTGTTTCAAGTTCCGCGTGCGCCGTGTCAAATTTCGTTATCGGGTATATTTTTGTCGGTACGATTTTGAAGCTCCAGCTATCGTCATGAAGCATTGCAAGCGCATTTTCACACGCTCTTATATTTAAATCCGCCTCTCTCGGGTGTGTGCTTAAGCAGTCTATCGCTTTTTCGTTAAGCTGTTTCATGTCGATAAGACGTTTTTCGCCCGTATGGTATGCTCCTACGGCAAGCTGTCCGCACGTTCTTGTCAAGTTTACCGCAAGGTCGAGCGATTCGTTCGTTTCGCCCCACTCCATAACGAGCGGAAAACCTAATTTCATCGGGTCGGCTTTTTCGCTGTGGTCGTTGAAGTCTCCCATACCCATAAAGTATTCCTTGGGAAGCTCGTCGGGTGTGTAGACCTCGTCCGCTCCGTAACGCTTTGCAAATTCATGACATTCTTTTCTTATATCAACCGCAACAACATATGCGCCTCTTTTTTTAAGGAGACTTATCGCTCCGCAGCCCATATAACCGCAGCCTACAACGGCAACCTTATCGCCGACTACGGGGATTTTAACCTTGCTTACCGCGCTTACAAGGCAGGAAAGCGGCTCTAAAACAGCCTCCTCGTCCGTAACGTTATCAGGAATTACGAAAACGTTACGTTCTTCGGCAATCGCATATTCGGCATTTCCTGCGAAAAGACCGCTTACTCTGTCGCCGACCTTTACTTTTTTAACGTCCGTGCCAACCTCGTAAACGACGCCGATAGGCTCATGACCGAAGGTTGTGTTTCCCGCTGTTTTCCAATCGTAATGCTCCGACATACAAACGCCGCAGTATTTAAGCTTTACTATCAGCTGTTTCGGATTTTCGATTTTTACCATGGGGACTTCCTGTAGCTCGCATTTTTTTGGCGATACGCATATAAGTTTTTTCATAATTTTATACTTCCTTTTTTTGTTTTTTCTTAATTATAGCATACGGATAATGACATAGGAATGGAAAATAACAAAAAAAATATTGACAAAACCGACTTTTTGTGATATTGTTAATAAAAAACGGAGGTATAAAATTATGAACGTTAAAGCCTGTAATTCAAATCCGATTTTAATAAAAGAATGCGGTATGCATAAGCATGAAACGTGGGAAATAATTCTTCAATTAAGCGGAGAAAACATCTCGAATGTAGGAAAAAACGAATATCATGTAACGGTTGGAGACGTTATGGTTGTGCCGCCGAATACATATCACAGCGGTTTTTCAAGCGGACTTTATACAGATATATACGCGCAGGCGGAAAATATAGATTTATCCGATATCTGTTTTGTACATGATTATGACGGGAGTATATTAACGCTTATGAAAATGCTTCATAAGGTTATGACAGAAAAGGAAACCGATTATATGACGATTGCTGACAGCATAATGGATACAATCTGCGGCTTTATACGAAAAAACGGTGCGAAAAATTATAAATATTCCTTTGTAAACGACCTGAAAAACGCACTTTATCTTAATATTTCAAATGCGGATTTCAAAATTTCGGACGAGATAAAGAAATCAGGGCTAAATTCCGATTATTTTCGCCGCTGTTTTAAGGAGGAAATGGGGAAAACACCGCTTGAATACTATACGGATTTGAAAATCCGTACGGCGAAAAAGCTCCTTTTGGAGCAAAGCTTTGTGAGCGTTGAAAACACTGCGGAGAAATGCGGGTATACCGACAGCTTTTATTTTTCAAAAATTTTTAAAGGTTTTACGGGTCTTTCTCCGCTCAATTACAGAAAAAAATATATGAAAAACTATTGAAAAAACACAAATATTATGATATAATTGACACAAGCAAAAAATAAACGAGGTGAAAACGGAAAATGAAGGTACTGATTTTATCAATAACTGCGGGGCAGGGACATCACCAAACGGGAAAGGCTATAGGAAACTATTTTGAAAAAAACGGGCATACGGCGATAAAGCTTGACTGCTACGAATATTTAAGCCCTATTTTAAAGGAAGCCGTTTCGAGCGGATATCTTGTTTCGACGAAATATTCGCCTGCGCTTTACGGTAAAATGTATGATTTTGCGGAGGAATACGAGGATATAGACTTTTCCAATAAGGTTGTAATGGGAACAAATCATCTTATATACAGGAAGCTGAAAAAATACATTCTGGAGCTTGCGCCCGACGCAATAATCTGCACGCACGTTTTTGCTGCTATACTTATGACGTACGTAAAGCGCAAGGGCATAGATATTCCTACCTTTGGGATTATAACGGATTTTCGGCTTCATCCGTATTGGGAAAATTCGAATATAGATTATTACGTAACGGCAAATGAATTTTTGGAGTATTCCACTGTGAAAAAGAATATCCCCAAAGAGAAAATTCTTCCGTTCGGAATACCGATAACGGAGAATTTTGAAAACAGCATGACGAAAGCCGAGGCAAGAGCAAAGCTTGGTCTTTCGGACAAAAAAACCGTCCTTATAATGGGCGGAAGCATGGGCTACGGAAATATTATAAAAACGCTTTTGAAAATAGATTCTCTTTCGCTTGACTTGCAGATTATAACGGTTTGCGGAAACAATAAAAGACTATATGAGGAAATAGAAAACATGGAGCTTGCGCACAGCGTAAAAAATTACGGCTACACAAACAATGTTGACGAGCTCATGGACGCGTCCGACTGCATAATAACGAAGCCCGGAGGACTGACCTCGTCCGAGGCGC
>USLP01000156.1 GCA_900555525.1 uncultured Eubacteriales bacterium | reverse complement strand
ATTCCTCCTACGCCTTTTTCCTCATATGCCGCTTTAATGCTTTCAACATATCCTTCAATCCAAATTGGTTTTCTAACGTTTATAAAAATATTATCGTTCATATTATGCTCGGCGCCACCGTGTCCTACAATACCTATAGGCATGTTGGCAAAAATATTATGATGCATTTCCAAGAACGGTTTTCCGTCGTCGGAATAAATTCCGATTCTTCTTGCAACATTTTCCTTTAAACCTACAATGTCGCCGCCACCGACAATACCCGAACCCGATAATGTTCCGTCTATATCATGAATATAGTTGTATCTGATTTCAGTACCTGCACAAATGCTTGCGTCCCAGCCTGAGCCATACAAAACGCCCATATCGTTTCCTTCGTTCATGCAGTTATATATATCGTTATATTCAATTACGCTGTCATTGGTCGCAAAGCGAATTGCAGAAAACGGTGCGTCGTGAAGGGTATTTCCGATAACATTTACACCAACACCGTATGCTTCAACAGAAGCACCGAAGGACTGTTCAAATCTTCCGGTATTATTAATTTCACAATTAATTACGGTGTGATTTGCCGAATCTAAATCTATTCTGTCTCCGGCACGGATTACAACACCGTGTATACCGGTATTATAAATATGATTATTTGCATAATTGTGATTATATCCCGCCGCCGCTTGATATGCTTCTTTTCCGCAGTCATATCCGTATATTCCGATACCGCGTCCGCGAAGATACGGGTCGGACCAGCCGCCGTATATGGTACCGTACGCGATACCCTCCAAGCCTATTCCAAAAATGTTACAGTTCATAATTGTTACGTCTGTACCGCTTGTTACATGAATACCATGCGCTCTCGACAAGCCTATATCAAATCCGCTGAATGCTATATAAGAAGCCTTATCAAGTCTTAAAAGCGCATCATACGCATTGTTTCCGAAAAGTGAAACCTTAATGGTCGCGTCATTTATTTTTGAATCGCCGTAAACATAAACCTTTCCCGTGTCATAGTCGAAGTAATATTCGCCCTCTTTGTCCAATTCTTCAAAAATATGTTCATAGAAATACGTTGTATTCTCCATCCAATGAAATGAGCCTTCGCCGCCGTGATCAAGCGATACTTCTCCCTTTGAAGGATCTATTTTAAATGAGCTTCTTTCGCTCCAATAGCCTGTGATATTTACTATTGAAGCGTTTTTTGTTGTCGCATATTTTTCTATTCTTTTATCTGCGTATTTATAAACCGCTCCCTTGTAATTGATGCCGTTTCCTTCCGCCTTTGAAACCAATGAAGCAAACTGCGCATAAACATTTTTTCCGTTATCTGCTCTGTTCGGCCAGCGAGCCGCGTCCATTCCTTTGTCATTGTAATAAACTTCTATACCGGGTATTCCGGAGCCGTATGCGCCTCTGCCGCCTATTGACCATGGGTCATATTCTTTGCCATTGTATGTAATTTTACCGGTATATTCTTCCTTGGAAAGGTCTTTTGATAAATCGTATACGCTTACGTTTTCCTTTGCCAAAGCAGTCCCGAGTCTCTCGTAGTTGGGTCAGCATTTGTAATCTTCTCAAAGTCTTTTCCCGCTATCTCGATTCCGCCGAGCAAGCTTGTTTTCCCGTCTCCCCATGCTTTATATACAATCGGCGATTCCTTTGTGCCCGAGTCTTCCTCCGTAAAATTGATTTGCTCTTTAACTCTGTATGTACCGTTTTTTACATAAACCGTGATTCCGCCTGCGGGAAGTCCCGTTGTCTTTTTGATTTCGCGGATTTTATCTCTTGCCCCTTCTATGGTTGCAAGCGGAGAATCCGCCGTACCTGCATTTGAATTGTCTCCGTCTACCGCAACATAAAGCGCTGTTGACGGTGTTGTTTCCGCATTAACTGCCATGGTAAAAGCAAAGCTTGTAAGCATACAAATTAATGCGAGTGTGAGCGCTATAATCTTTTTCATAAAGACCCCTCTCTCTTTGGCGATGTCAAACCGACACCTCGTTTTTCAATAAATTTTTTCTGTATTCAACAACTGTATACGAAGTAAATTCTTTGAATTTTCTATTAAAAAATCTCACGTCATTATATCCGACTCGTGCATATATATCTTTAGAATTCTCTCCGTTTTTCAGCATCTCAATAGCTTTGGAAATACGAAAAAACAAAAGATAATCGCAAAATTTTATACCTGTTTTCGATTTGAAATATGTACTGAAATACGAAGATGATAAATGCGTTATTTTAGCCACCTCGTCTCTCGTTATGTCGGAAGCGTAATTCTCATTAATATATTCTGCGGCTTTCTTTATAACCGAATCATTAATAAAAGCCTCTTTATTTATATTTATATTGTCCATATGCGTAATTTCAAAACCGTTAATTTTTCCAATTGCATTTTTAAGATTCAAAACATCGGAGATGTTATCGAAAAATGTTTCATATAATACTTCCGTATCTATTTTTAAAATTTCTTCAAACTCCAAACAGATATTTATTTTCTGTTCCCCGATATTATTGCAAAAACAAATAAAAATAAATTTATTTTCCTCGATCGCCACAGTATAAACTTCCTTTGTTTTCAAGCAAGTTTTAAAAATATTTTCAAATGCAGTCATAATGCTGTCGGGACCGTATTTCCAGTTTTTTAAAACATAGTCATTAAAATTTTTTATATCTACAACAAATAAATATCCGTCGGAATTTTCATATCCAAAAGAAAATTTTAATTTCAAAAATTCTTTCTTTAATTCATCTAAAGAAATTGAATCGGATATTACACTGTTTAAAAAAAGTTCTTTTCTCTCTTTTTCTTCCTTCAGATTTAAAATCATCTCGGAATCTATATCCAATTTATTTTTTATATTTTTCAAAGAAGCAAGTAATTCTTCAGTGCCCATAGGTTTTATTAAATAGTTTTCAACCTTGTTCTCAATAGCTCTCTTTGCACAATCAAAATCTTTGCAGCCGCTTACTATAATGAATCGGCAGTTCGGATTAATTTTTTTTACTGTTTCTATAAGTTCAATTCCCGACATCTCAGGCATTACTATATCCGTTATAAGAAGATCAATATAGTTTTTATGTAAATATTCCAAAGCAGTCTGCGGATTATCAAAACAACCTGCGACATTAAATCCCGTATTGTTATTTTCTATACATTCGCTTATAATTTTTTCGCTTAATTTGTCATCATCCACAATAACAACGCTATACATAAAACCACCTGTCCCTTCCTTTTATATTTACCGTCTTATTGTTTAGGTTCACGGGAGTCAAACCCGATATGGTTTAACAAGGGGCATTAAAAGCCCCTTGTTTTCAGAGTTTTCTAACGCCTTTTGAATTTCTTAATCCTTCTCGCAGTGAAACTCTTCTGTCGTGTAATTTGAATTTCTGTAGCAGATTATTGACCAAACCTCGCCTACCCAAAGCCTGCAGGTTATAACGTCTCCCTCAACAAGGTCGTCAACAGAGCCCGTAATAAATTTTTCGCCGTCATATATAAGAACAGGAACAACTTTTTTTAATAACAAATGGTTTAACGTTGAAATGTTGGTTTTGAATGTGAAAACCGTACCTTCAACAGTATTTTTGGATTTATCAAATCTTGAAAACGCAATACCTGAGTTAGAACTTTCAGTCAGGCATCTTGTATACACGTCTCCGCCTTTAATGTAAAGCGAGGGATCATACTCGTCGCTGTTATACGGCAATACAATTTTAGCCGCGATAACCTCGCCTTTAGTGTTAGTCGTAACCTGAATTATATCGCCTTGCTTAAGCGTATCGCAAAAATTCATTAAATCCGTATCGTCAACAGTTGAAAGTTTTTCTAACGCGCCGCCATCGCTATAAAGATTTAATATCTTACCGTCAACGCCTTTTGAAACAGAATCAACAGCATACATCACAGCGTTTCCTTTAACCTTGATTCCCGCTTCTTCAACAACTCTTACGACGCATCCGGGAATACCGAATTCATCCAAATCATAAATTAATCGTCTTGTAGACGTCTGGTCTGAACCCGGGAAAATATTATCTGCCAAATCTGCTTTAAATTGTTCTTCTTCCTCATTCATAGGTACCAGCATACAGTTTCCGTACTTTGTATAAATACTTCCCAATCCCGGTCCGAATGTATCGCTTCTGAAAATATATCCCGAGGATGCTATGTAATAGCCCCATCTGTATCCGCTGGAAATTACAATTTTATTTTCGTCAAATGGATATCTTTTTCCTTTTATTTCTTGGTATTGTTCGTGACCTTTTCCTGCAAGAACAATAATATCTTTTGTACCTGCCATACTTATTGCTTTTCTTATCGCATCAACACGGTTTACAATACATTCATATTTTCCCCCATAAAACTGTCCTTATTAGTTATGAATCAATTTTTTTCCAGTATTCTCATTTGTGAGCAAACAACAGTAGAATTATCGGGAATATCTTTAGTTA
>USLP01000155.1 GCA_900555525.1 uncultured Eubacteriales bacterium | reverse complement strand
GCTTGCGCATCACTATTTGTGGCGGTTTTGGAACAATATTCCCAAGACGGGGCATATAGCGATTTTTGACAGAAGCTGGTACGGCAGACTTATGGTTGAGCCGATTGAAGGCTTTTGCAATTCGGAGGAATACGAAAGAGCCTTTAATGAGATAAACAATTTTGAAAAACATCTTACAAACAGCGGAATGAAGGTTATAAAATTTTTCATTCATATTTCGCCCGATGAACAGCTTAAACGCTTTTATGACAGAAAAAACAATCCGCTAAAAGCGTGGAAGCTTACGGATGAGGATTTCAGAAACAGAGAGAAATGGGACGAATACGTCTATGCCATAGAAAGAATGATAGAAAACACAAGTACGCCCTATGCGCCGTGGCATATCATTGCGGGCGATTCCAAAAAATATGCGAGAATAGAAGTTCAAAAGACGGTAATAAACGAGCTTAAGTGAGGAGAGAGCATAATGACAAAAACGGTTTTTAATATTACAAAGGGAGATTATATAACCTTGCAGGACGTTTTGAAATTTGAAAATCTTGTTTCTTCGGGAGGAGAAGCGAAGATGGTTATAGGAGACGGACTTGTAAAGGTAAACGGCGAAGTTGAACTTCGCCGAGGAAAAAAGCTTCATGACGGCGACGTTGTTGAGTTTTCGGAAAATGAAATTGAGGTGCGCCTATGAAAAAGAAAGTAAGAATTGCAGTAAGCCTTATAGTCGGAATTATCGTTCTGCTTTTTGCGGCTTACAAAATAACGTATAATTCTCTTGCGCCGATGGTTTTTGATTACATTATGCAGAAAAACCCCGAAGCGTTTTTGAAAATTGACGAAATTGCAGGTGCCGACGGTGAAACGGGCGGTGAAAACGGTGAAACCGACAGCGAAAACGGCAATAAATCCGAAAACGGAGAAAATAAAGATAATGGCGGAAACAATAATTCCTCCGAAAACAAAAACGGCGGAAATGCTTCCGAAAATAAAGAAAGCGGCGGAAAAAACGGTTATTCCACGCATACCTCAATCGGAAATTTATCCTCCGCCGATTTGGCGAAGGTGATAAAGAACATATCGCCCTCCGACAAGACGAGAATAATTTCAATATGCAAATCCTCCGTTTCGGCGGCTGATATGCCCCGATTTGCCAAAATGGCGAAAAACGGCATGACAAGCGAGGATTGGGCATATGCGGAGAGATACTTGCGTTCGTCTTTGTCTGCCTCGCAGAAACAGGAAATACTTAATATTATAAAAAAATATTTATAGGGTAAATTTATATGAATAAACAAACCATAAAAAAAGCCGAGCTTTTTATAAGCGGACTTAAGCAGAGATACCTTGAAAATAAGGATATTTTCTTGTGCGTTTCGGGCGAATACACGTCGGGAACGGCGAAATATCCGTTTTATATCGCAGACGGCATATGCGATTTTAATAAAGAAAAAACGGGCGGTGAATTTGATACGCTTTTGGACGGCTTGATTTCAAAAGCAAATCTTTACGATACCTTAAGGCTTTTGTATAAGGACAGAATTTCCACGCTCGAAATTTGCGCCGAGGGAACACGTGTTACATCGAAAACGATTAACGAGGATATAAAAACTCCGCTCGAAAATGATACGAAAAAGAGCGTGCTTTCTCCAAAAAAAGCACAGAAAATGCTCTTGGCTCTTGATTTTGTTACACCGCAGGGCAAGCTCAAAAATACGCATATCAGAAAGTATAACCAAGCGGAAAATATTTTGAAGCTTATCGACCCGTACATAAGGGAATTTCCGCAGAATAAGGTCATAAACGTTTACGATTTGGCTTGCGGAAAATCATATCTTTCGTTTTTTATAAATTATTACATCTGCGAGGTTTTAAAGCGCAAATGCTTTGTTTACGGCGTTGACATCAACGAAAACGTAACGAAAAGCTCGGAGGAAATAAGCGAAAAGGCAGGCTTTAAAAATATGAAATTTATATGTGCCGACCTTCTCAATTTTATGCCCGAAACGCATATCGATATCGCCGTATCCCTGCACGCCTGCGATGTTGCGACCGATTATGCCATTGCGTGCGCCGTGAATAACAGTGCGGACGAGGTGTTTTTTGTGCCGTGCTGTCATAAGGAGCTTAATGACCCGATTGCGAAAAATGCGCCCGACAGCTTGTCTTTTATAACGGAGCATAAGATTTTGTCGAAACGCTTTGCGGATATTTTCACGGACGCATACCGTGTTAAGGTTTTGGAGGAAAACGGCTACGATATGACGCTGACGGAATTTGTCTCTCCGCTCGATACGCCCAAAAACCTTATTATGCTTGGCAAAAAGAAGAAAAACTTTGTGAAAAAAGATACGAGAATAACGGACGAAATCGAAAAAAGCTACGGTGTTTCGCCTATACTTAAAAAATTGATATTTTAATATTAAGGAGGACAAATCTTGGAAAAAATAAATATACTGGGCGCGCATGTGTCTAATGTTACCGCATCGGAGGCGGCGGACATAATCCTTCATAGGACGAAAAATAAGGAAACAACACGCGTGTTCACCCCAAATTCGGAGATAATAGAAAATTTCAGAAAAGACCCGAAAATGCTTGAAATTTTAAACAGTGCGGAGCTTTTGACACCCGACGGCATAGGCGTGGTTATCGGCTCTAAAATTTTGGGAACACCGCTTAAGGAGCGTGCCGCAGGCTTTGATATTGCAAGTCTTCTTTTGGACAGAGCGAGAAAGGACGGACTTACGTTTTACTTTTTCGGCTCGAAAGAGGAAGTCGGAAAGCTTGCGAAGAAAAATGTTGAAAAAATGTACCCCGGTGTGAAAATCGTGGGAACGCACAGCGGATATTTCAGTGAAAATGACGATATAGCCGCGATAATCGCCGAGGCAAATCCCGATATAATTTTTGTCTGTCTCGGAGCGGGCAAACAGGAAAAATGGATTTATGATAATGCGCCCCGTCTTTCGGGCAAGGCGCTTTTGGGAATCGGCGGAAGTCTTGACGTTTTTGCCGGAACGGTAAAGCGTGCGCCCGATATATTCATAAAGCTTAATCTGGAGTGGTTTTACAGGCTGATAAAACAACCGCAGAGATTTATAAGAATGCTGGCTCTGCCGAGGTTTATACTTTCGGTTACGGGCTACAGATTAAAGCACGGAAAGGAATAATTATATATGATAAAGGTTAATCTTATAGCGTATACGCCCGAACCCGAAAAGGTTGTTGCGGCGGCGGCAAAAATGTGTTACTCAAAGAGCGGTCCTGATGAAATAATGGAAAATCTGACGCCCGAAAATACGGAAAAATTCTTAAACCGCCTTATTTCCATGGGTCATGAAAGCCCTATCGAGCATATATGCTTTACTTTCGGCGTTGAGGGTATTTCGCGCTCCCTGCTCGCACAGCTTACAAGACACAGAATTGCGTCTTACAGCGTGAAATCACAGAGATATGTTGAAGAAACTGCGTTTTCGTATGTTACACCGCCCGAAATTGAGAAAAACGAAAAGGCAAAAGCCGTATACGAAAAAACAATGGCTGATATAACGAACGCATATAATGAGCTTGCGGACGAGCTTTATAATGTACATAAAAACAGCATGGACGAAAAAGCGGCACGCAAAAAAGCTATCGAGGACGCACGCTTTGTCTTGCCGAATGCCTGCGAAACAAAGCTTGTTATGACGTTTAACGCGCGAAGCCTGCTAAATTTCTTCTCGGAAAGATGCTGCGAAAGAGCGCAGTGGGAAATCCGTGATTTGGCTGATAAAATGCTTGCGCTTGTTCGTGAAAAAGCGCCCGTCATTTTCAAAAATGCGGGTCCAAAATGCATAAGAGGCGCTTGCCCCGAAGGTCCGATGTCCTGCGGAAAGCGCGCCGAAAAAATCGCAAAATATAAATAGAATATTTAATGTTTTAAAAAAAGAGGTACACGCACTGTGCACCTTTTTTTCAATAGTTATATTTTTTGCGTTTTGCTATCATGAAGGCGAGTGAGACGAATACGCTTAAGATTTCACTTGCGGTGAGGGCGTACCAGACGCCGTCGAGCTTCCATATGGCGGGAAGAGTGAGAATGCAGAGGACGGGGAGCACGAGCGCTCTTAAAAACGAGATAGCCGCAGATACTGCGCCATCGTTTAACGCTGTGAAGAATGATGAGGCATATATGTTAAACCACATAACCAAAAACGGTATGGAGCATATTTTAAACGCTCTTGCGGTAAGCTTTAAAAGTTCTGCGTCATACCCTATAAAAAGGGCGGAAATCGGACGTGCGAGGAGCATTGCGGCGGCGAGCACAACAGCCGAAACCGAAAGCATAATCATGCTCTTTTTTAAAATGTTTTTCATTTCTTTATTATGCTCTGCGCCGAAATGGTAGCCCATAATCGGAGAGCTTCCCGACGAATACCCTGCAAAAACGCTTATAAAAATGAATGCGGCATACATAACAACGCCGTAGGCGGCAACTCCGTCCTCACCTGCGTATTTCATAAGCTGAAGATTATAAAGCACACCCGTAACGGAGGCAGAAACGCTCGACATCATTTCGGAAGAGCCGTTTATGCACGCTTTAACCATCGGATTTGTTTCAAAATTTGTCTTTACGAAACGAAGCGCAGACTTATTTTTCTTGCTTAAAAAC
>USLP01000154.1 GCA_900555525.1 uncultured Eubacteriales bacterium | reverse complement strand
CGGCTCGCCCTTTTCGATTACCTCGCCCGTATCAATAAGAATACATTTAAAGCCGTTATCTCTTGCGTACTGCTCGCCTGCGCTTCCCGAATATGCCTTTATAACAAGGTTTTCGTTTCGTACGTCATAGTCGTTCACATAATCCCAGCCGAAAGCGTGCATATCAATCTGCGTTACGCTTTTGGGAATTGTAACCTCGTTTAAATTGTTACAGCGGAAAAATGCCGCCTCGCCGATATGTTCAACGCCTTCTTCGATTGTAAGATTTGAAAGGCTCTCGCACCATGAAAAAGCATTATCGCCGATTTCTTTTATATTGCTCGGAATAACAACATTATTTAGATTTTCGCACCAATAAAAGCCAAGCTTTGAAATTGATTTTAATGTTGACGGAAATTTAACCGAGGTGATAGCTGACATTTCAAATGCGTCGACGCCCATAAGCGTTGTGCCCTCGCGGATTTCAATATCGCCTGTTGCTTCCCATTCGTGAATCTGTTTGTTTTCGGTCGGTGCAGACGGGTCAGGATTGTCTATTTCGGCATAGCCGATTCTGATTCCCGCGATTAAATACTGCCCGTGATACTGAATGCCGTCAACGCGGTTATTTGCATCCTTATCATATTCCGAGCCGAAGAATATTCTTTTTCCCATATATTCAAGGTTTTTCGGCATTGTGATGTTTTTAAGTGCCTCACCGCTTATCGCCTCGCTGCCTATGTATTTTACGCTGTCGGGAATAACGAGCGTTTCAAGCTCATCACCGCAGTCGATAGCGTAGTCCTTTATAACCTCAAGTCCGTCGTTCAGCTTGAGATATTTCAAATATCTGCCGTAAATTGCCCTGTTTCCGATTTCCTTAATCGTGGAGGGGAGGGTAATTCCCGAAATTTTCGTTGCGCTTTCACGAAGTGCTCCGTCGCCTATAGCCGTAACGGGGTGTCCGTTAATTTCGGACGGAATGTTAAGTTCAACCGTGAAATTCGGATCGGGGTCGTACCAGAATTTCGCCGAATAGCTTGTAATCATAGCCGAGCCGTCTTCACGGATAGTATACACCAATGATTCGAGCGAATCATTCTCACGAAATTCCTCCATATCGTCCGTTACAGCCGTTCTGCTCTGCTCATTCCATTCCATGCCGTAGTCAGAATCGTAAATGTCCCACGCATAAGCGTTAGCGGCGAAAAGCATAGTTCCCGCAAGAAGTATGCCTGCAATTTTTTTAACTTTCATAAATCATCGTCCTTTCAAATATTATATATCTACCCGTATTTTATCATAGTTTCATAAACTTGTAAACGGTATTTCTAAATTTGTCAATGCCAATTTCGGGGATTTTCGTTGTAGGTATTTATTTTTTTTTAAAAGTGTGATATAATGTCTAAAAAGGGGGGAGTTAAAAAATGTTTTGCGATAAATTAAACGAATATATGAATTTGCTCGATTGTTCGGGAAAGGGGCTTTCCGAGCATTCGGATATATCGGAATCCGTAATCAGCCGTTACAGAACGGGGGAAAGAACGCCGAAGAAAAGTTCCTCTGACATAGAAAAGCTGTGTCGGGGTTTATATGAAATTTCCAAAGAAAAGGGCGGAGAAAATCTGTCGTATAATGATATTTTTGAGGATTTTAACGCTCTTGCCTCAGACAGCGGAACAGACGGCGCCGATATGCCAAAAAAGCTTAATATACTTATAAATGTGCTCGATATAAACGCTTCCAATATGTCAAGAGCGTTAAAATATGATTCTTCTTATATTTCGAGGATAAAAAACGGACAGCGAAAGCCGTCGAAGCGGAAACAGTTTGCCGCCGATACGGGGGAATACATAGCGAAATATTATGACGGCGAAAACGACAGAAAAACCGTGTTTTCGCTTATCGGAACGGACGGCTCGAAATTCAGAACAAAAAAGGATTATGCCGCCGCCGTGGCAAAATGGCTTACAGACGAGGAAAATCCTGCGTCTTTTGAAAATCCGATGATAAAATTTTTGGAAAAACTAAATGATTTTGACCTTGAAGCTTACATACGCTCCGTTAAGTTTGATAAGCTTAAAGTGCCGACATTGCCTTTTCAGCTTCCGACTTCAAAAAGCTATTACGGACTTTCGGAGATGAAAAATGCCGAGCTGGATTTTCTTAAGGCTACCGCTCTTTCAAAATCGGATAAACGGGTGTTTATGTTCAGCGATATGCAGATGGACGATATGGCGCAGGATAAGGATTTTTCAAAAAAATATATGTTCGGACTTGCCATGATGCTGAAAAAGGGGCTTCATCTCGACGTTGTTCATAATCTTAACCGTCCGTTTAACGAGCTTATGCTGGGGCTTGAATGCTGGATTCCGCTTTATATGACGGGGCTGATTTCGCCGTATTATTTGAACGGAGTGCATAACCGCATATTTTGTCATTTTCTTAATGTTTCGGGGGCGGCGGCTCTTGCAGGCGAAAGCATTTCGGGCTTTCATGCAAAAGGAAAATATTATCTTACGAAAAATAAGGACGAGCTTAAGTATTATAGGGAGCGGTCGGAATGTATTCTGAAAAAGGCGCGTCCCTTAATGAATATCTACCGCAGGGAAAATGCAGCCGCATTTTCGGCATTTTTGACTGCGGACGAGCATACAAGCGAAAACGTGAAAAGCGTACTTTCCGCACCTCCATTATACACGGCAACAGAAGAATTTTTAGAACGCTTTTTAGCGAAAAGAAACGTAACAGCGGAGGAAAAAAGAGATATAATTTCACATTTTCGCGCAGTTTTCCGTCAAATTATAAATATAACGGAAAACTGCATTGCGGAGGACGAGATACCTGTTCCGACACGTGAGGAATTTGAAAAATTTCCGCCGTCGCTGTCGCTTTCCTCAATGTTTTGCGAAAAAAGCTATGAATATACATATGAAGAATACTTGGAGCATATAAAGCTTTGCGAAGAATTTGAAAAGCAAGTTGAAAATTACAGCTTTAAAAAATCTTCAAAAAACGCTTTTCGGAATATTCAAATAACAATAAGACACAAAAAATACGTTTTGATTTCAAAAAACAGCGCTCCGACAATCCATTTTGTAATACGCCACCCGATTTTAAGAGACGCTGTAGAAAACATCGATTTTAAAAGCTTTATAGAATAAAAACCAAATTTTTACATATAAAATGCCCTCCGACAATGAAGGGCATTTTGTTTATTTTTTCTTTCTTACCGAGCGGCCGAAGGTCAAAAGACCCTTTCCCAAGCTGAAATACGTGCCGTGCGCATATGATAAAAGGTTTGCTTTTTCAATCATAAGCCGTCCGTTTTTGTCTACCAGCTTTTCGTCCACTCTTACATTTACAATATCCGCAAGAAACATTGTGTGCGACCCCAAATCCATGCTGTCAAATACTTTACACTCAAGATTTATCGGGCATTGCTCGATTATTGGAGCATTGATTTTTTCGCCTTTAATTGCCGTAAGACCCGTTTTTTCAAATTTGTCAAGAGCTTTTCCCGACCTCACTCCGCAAAAATCAACAGCCTTAACAATATCGCAGGACGCAAGATTTATCGTAAATTCGCCCGTTTTCTTTATAAATTCATACGAATAACGTTCGGGACGAACCGATATGTAGGTTTTTGGCGGCTTGGAATTGATTATTCCCGTCCATGCCACCGTAAAAACATTCTTTTTGTTTTCATCGCCTACTCCGACAAGAACGGGCGGTACAGGCGCAATAAGCGTCGTCGGATTCCATGTTGCTTTTTCCATATTTTTTTACCTCTTAATTTTTTGATATGAATTATTATAACACATTTTTCAATAAATTACAATCCACGAACTTTACAAAAATTTTTTTATTTTTGCAGCGTTTCTGTCGCAATCCCGCATATTCAGCCGAAATTATTTTTCAAATTTTATCGTATTTGTTTTGCCGTCCCACTTAACCTTAAGCCCGAGACTGCGTGCTATAAATTCGGAGGGAACAAGCGTTCTTCCGCCCAAGCTTAGGCATGGTGCGCTCAGCTTATAGGGCTGTCCGTCAATATACGCTTCGCTGCTTTGGTTTGTTAATCTTACGCTCACGCTGTCGGTTTTCACCGCGGTTTGTGATGATTCGGGGTCAAAATCAAATTCCGCATCAAATTTTTCAAAAATTGCTCTTAAAGGCACATACAATCTGTTTTCAATAAGCTGCGGTTCAACATCAAAGTCTATAACCTCATCATTAAGCTGCATTTTATAAATGCCCTTTTTAAATTCGGAAAAGCTTGAGGAAATAAGGAGAAAGCTTAATGATGAAGACTTTTCGGGTGAAAAGCATATCGGTCTTGCCAATGTAAATCAACGTATAAAGCTTATTTTGGGCGCTGAATACGGTCTTGACATTAATTCAGACGAGAACGGCACAAGCGTAAGCGTTCACCTTCCCTTGATTTAGTTATGCGTTATAAAAAGCGTCTGTCCGAGCAGGCGCTTTTTGTTATTATATGATTATTTCTTCTCCGTTTGAATATCTTACTGTTGCTTTTCCGTTTTTTCGTTCATAGCTTTCCATAAATTCCTGTTGCAAAAAGCTTTGTTTTACAAATTCGTCATATGCTTCTTTGATTTTTGAGACGCTGTGTTTCAGCTGTTCATCGGTATCGCATATGAGGTC